>JBPCNJ010000301.1:0-16677 GCA_051001375.1 Gemmatimonadaceae bacterium | reverse complement strand
AGTTTCTCGGGGGGAGGTGCGGGCAATAAACCGGGATGTCAGGGAGCGGGGCGGGGGGGGACCCACGGGCAAGGAATTGCAGCGCTCGGCCAATCGGGGCGGCATGCGCTCGATCCGCGAGGTTGCTCTGGAGCAGGTAAGGGCCGGCACCACTACGCTGGACGAGGTGGAGCGCGTGCTCGGCGAAGGCGAGGGTCCTGCAATGGCGCGCGCGGGAGATCTGCAGCGCATTCTCGTAGTGGACGACGATACCGTCACGCGCGATCTGGCGGTGGGCGTGCTCAAGGCGAACGGCTTCAACGTCGAGCAGGCGGTCGACGGACAGGCAGCACTCGACATACTGTCACACGATACCAACTTCGCGCTCGTTACGCTTGACCTGAACATGCCAAGGCTCGACGGTCGAAACGTTCTCAAGCAGATGCGCGGGACCGCCGCTACTGCGGGTCTTCCCATAATCGTGCTGACTGGAACGGATGCGGAGGAAGCCGAGGTGAACCTGATGAACGAGGGTGCCGACGACTACCTGCGCAAGCCGCTCGACGCGGCGCGCTTCATAGCGCGCGTCCGCGCAGTGTTGCGCCGCGCGGCGGCGTGACCACGCCGATATCCGTAGCCTGACACGCTAGAAAAGATCGCTCAACGATTCATCGGCTAGCTGCCGACGAATCGCCGACGCGAGCAGCGGCGCGATAGAAGCTACGTGGATGTCGATCTCTGGCGGTTGTTGCGGTTGCGACAGCGAGTGCCCCGTGTACGTGTCTGCGACCGAATCGGTGATGAACATTCGCCGCACTCCACTCGCTGCTAGCCGTTCGCGCGCTCCGTGGAGCAGAAGTCCGTGCGTTGCGACGGCGGTAATATCCAGCAGCGCCCCGGAGCTTCGGAGCGCGCGCACACTCTCCACAATTGTGCTTCCGGTGGAGATCATGTCATCAGCAATGAGGCAAGAACGACCTTTTACGTCGCCAACCAGGTGCATTACGGTGACGTCACCGGGGCCGTCGCGCCGTTTGTGCAGTACCGCGAGCGGCGCACCCAGCCGGCGTGCGTACTCGGTCGCCATCGGCACGCGCCCCGCGTCGGGCGACACTACAACGAGGTCGGACACTGCGTCTGACGGCAGCTGTTCGCGGATCCTGGCACACAGCACCGGGACGGCGGTCAAACTGTCGACCGGGACGCGAAAAAAGCCCTCCACCTGCGGCGTGTGCACATCCACAAGCACCACGTGATCGATGCCGGAGCACTGCAACAGCTCCGCGGTGAGACTCGCCATAATGGGTTCGCGACGGCGATTGCGTCGGTCTGAACGCGAGTAGCCGAAGTACGGAACCACAACCGTAATGCGTTCGGCCGACGCTCGGCGACAGGCATCCGCGAACGCGAGTAGCTCGACGAGATTGTCGTTCACCGGCGGTGCCGTGGGCTGGACTATGAACACCTCGCGCCCACGCACGGACGCGTCCAGACGGACGGAGATCTCGCCGTCAGGAAAGCGCTCGACATGGCAGGGGTCGAGCTCCGTGTCGAGCGCACCAGCGATGGCCGCGGCGAGCACCGGGTTGGCGGTGCCTGCGAAGAGGGCGAAGCGGCCCATTGTTCCCGATTTGACTGGATCGCACGAATTGGATTCGGAAATCATGCATTCCTGTCCGCACGGGCGCCCTCGCGCGCGTAGCTGCCAGACGCGCCACCGGTTTTGCTCTCGAGCCTGATGTCGCCGATGACCATTGCGCGGTCGCCGCTCTTGGCCATGTCATAGATGGTGGTGAGCGCGATACTCACCGCGACGATTGCCTCCATCTCTATGCCGGTCTGGGCCACTGTTGATGCGGTGCCCAGAGCGCGAACACCGGGGATGGAATCGTCCAACTGAAGCGTGACGTCGACATGCGTGACCGGTACAGGATGGCAGAGCGGGATGAGATCGGCAGTGCGCTTTGCCGCCATTATCCCCGCGATTCGCGCCACTCCCAGAACGTCTCCCTTGGCGATCTGGTTGTCGCGAACGGCGGCCAGCGTCGCCGCGGCCATGCGTATCGTCCCGGAGGCGACCGCGGTTCGCGCCGTGGCCGCTTTGCCTCCAACATCGACCATGCTTGCCTTGCCACTTCCGTCGGTGTGCGTGAGCGTCGCGCGCACACCGTTCATCGGCGAGTCGCTCATAGACGACTCGCTCACGCTGGGACTCGCTCGAGCGCGCGTAGTAAAGCCGTCGAGATCAGGGCCGGGCTGACGTTACCTTCAGCCCGCGCCTGCGCTTCACAAACGGCCGCCATTGCCTTGCTCGCCGCGTACGCGGTCGCCGCGTCGTTTGCCGCGAGCGCTCGTTCCGCGCGGTCGCGTAGCAGCACATTCAGCTCGCCCAGCGAATCTGAAAAGGCGCCCCGCGCGCTGGCGGATCCCTGCGCAAGCGCGGTGGCGTAGCGTTCCGCCCCGCTGGTTGATGCCGAGCGTAGCAAGCGCCGAGCAGCATCCCGAGCAGCGATGCGCGACTGCATGGACAGGAGCTCTCCGGGTGCGCCACCGGCGAGCGTCACGCGCTCGGCATCGGCACGAGGGAGGTCGATCGCATCGAGCGCGTCTTTCACAGCGGGGTCGCGCACGAAGCTCAGCACCTCCTCTTTCAATAGAGGCGCACACCTGATGCCGACGACGCGCGACTGGATCGTGGGAAGGAGCGCGCCCGGCTCACTCGACGTGAGGATTATTGTTGTGTCCGCCGGTGGCTCCTCCAGCAACTTCAGAAAAGCGTTGGCCGCCTGATCGGACCCCTCCTGCGATACCATTCGCTCCGCGTCTCCAATTATGAAGATCTTGCGGCGTCCCATCGATGGGGCAAGTGCAGCGCGTTGGACGAGAGTCCGGATCGTGACGAGAAATATCCCCTCGCTTCCCGACGGCCGAGGATACAGACCGTGCTTGGCGAGCCGCTCGGAGTTGGATTCGCCAAAGTCTTCCAGAACCTCCTGCGGAGATGCGTCCGCGTCCTTCAGCCTCGGCCGCGGATAGAACCAGTACACGTCTGGATGGCGCAGGTCGAGCACGCAGCGGCAGGCCAGGCATGTGCCGCACGGCTTGACCGCGCTGCTGTCGCGCTCGCACACGAGGTACTGTGCCAGCCACAGAGCAAGACGCTGCTTGCCGATGCCGCGGCGACCCTCGAACAGGAGCGAGCCCGGGAGCGTACCGCTCTCGGTCATGCGGATGAGCCGCCTTCGGATGCCGTCGTGGCCGTACAGTGGAACAATCGCCATGCACCCAATATGGCACGATGTGTGACTAGGAGAGGACGGGACATACCTTGGGATACACCTACGGTTTAGTCCGATACCGATTCAAATCGCAAGCGAGGATAGGTCAATGGCCGCGGAGCAGCTCAGCGGACGGAAGGTGGCGTTTCTGGCCACGGATGGAGTGGAGGAGCAGGAATTGGCGCAGCCGTGGGAGGCAGTGTGCGCGGCCGGCGGAACGCCAGAACTGATCTCGATCAAGGAGGGTGAGATCAAGTCGACCGTTCACGATGAGCGTGGGCGCAACTTCAAGGTGGACAGGCTAGTCACCGACACATCGGCGAGTGACTACGCCGCGCTAGTTCTTCCGGGCGGCGTGGCCAATCCGGACAAGCTCCGTATGAATCCAGACGCTGTCGCGTTCGTGCGCAGCTTCATGGATCACGACAAGCCGGTGGCCGCGATCTGCCACGGTCCTTGGATGTTGGTGGAGGCTGAGGCGGTGAAGGGTAGGACGTTGACGTCCTACCCGAGCCTACACACGGACATTCAGAACGCCGGCGGAGAGTGGGTGGACAAGCCCGTGAGCGTGGACCAGAAGCTGGTGACCAGTCGCAATCCGGGTGACCTCGAGGTATTCTGTTCTGCGCTCATAGCGACAATGTCCAGCGCGATCGACGAGCGATCACTGGACATGATGGTGGAGCAGACATTTCCGGCGAGCGACCCGCTCCCGGGGCCGTCGGTGCCCGGTATCGGCACCTAGACGCCGGCTGGTGCGGAACCTAGGAGATCCCCGCCTCGCTGTCTTTGCGCCACAAAGTACTTGACGTGATGCCTTGAGCAGCGCATACTTCCGCGCATGCCCAAGGTGATTCCCATTCGCAAGGCCGTGACTACCGGTGAGCCGCCGGCACTACACGCGCGGGCGATGGACAACCTGGCGTTTATCCGTAGCACCATGGAAAACGCCGGTGCCTTCACCGCGGTGTCCGGATGGGGAATGGTTGCCGTCGGGGTGATGGCGGTTGGAACGACACTGGTCGCGGCCGCGCAGCCTACCCCGCGTGCGTGGCTCGACGTGTGGCTCGCATCGGGTGCGGCGGCCATGGTCATTCAGCTGTGGGCCATGTTGGCTAAAGCGCGCGCATCGGGGATCTCGCTGCTGTCCGGGCCCGGACGCAAGTTCGTGCTCGCTGTGTCACCACCCATTCTCGTGGGAGCGATCCTCACTGTGGTGCTGTACCGCGCTGGCTTTGCTGCCATCATCCCGGGCGTGTGGCTGCTGCTGTACGGCGCGGCGGTCACCGCCGGTGGCGCGTTCTCGGTGGAGATTGTGCCGGTGATGGGAATCTGTTTTCTGACGGCCGGCGTGCTCGCGATCTTCACGCCTTTCGCCTGGAACGACTGGATTCTGGGACTTGCGTTCGGGGGGCTTCACATTGCCTTCGGGCTCCCCATCGCGCGGAGGCACGGTGGGTAAACTCAACCGCGCGCGGAGTAAGGGACGGGGCTCGTCGTCGGCTTCGTTGACGCCATCCCATGCTTCGTCGTCTACACTTGAGCCGATCGACGGGCGGGCCCCGGAAACCGTTGCCCCAGAGTTCGATCGCCTCATCCACGAGCGGATGCGCCTCGGTATGGTCGCCGCGTTGGCCGTGAACGATACGCTCAGCTTTAACGAGCTCAAGCAGCTCATGCATACCACTGACGGCAACCTGAGCGTTCACGCCAGAAAGCTGGAAGAGGCGCGTTACGTCACCTGCACTAAAACTTTCGAAGGGCGTGTGCCGCATACACAATACTCGTTGACAACGCTTGGGCGATCAGCTCTCGCGCGATACCTGGATCACATGGAAGCCCTCATTCGCGCTACGCGGGAACGCTGACCGTGGCCTCTCCGTCGGCAACCGAGCGCGGGAGCGCCAATTGCTCGCAGCGCATCGAAGATAAGCTGCACGTCGCCATCATCATGGACGGCAACGGTCGCTGGGCCACCGCCCGCGGCCGCCCCCGTACCGCCGGGCACGTTGTTGGCGCGCGTACAGTGCGCACAATCGTGGAGAGCTCAGAGGCTCTCGGTATCGGCACGCTCACCCTATATGCGTTTTCGGCGGACAACTGGAAGCGCCCGACGCGAGAGGTCGCAATGCTGATGCGGCTGTTCCGCCGCTACCTCCTGTCGGAAGTCGACCGCTGCGTTCAGAATGGTGTGAGCATGCGCATCATCGGACGTCGAGACCGAATCCCGGTCGAGGTCCGTCGCGCCGCCGAGGCGTCGGAAGAGGCAACCAGGCACGGCACTCGGCTGGATCTTCGGATCGCGCTGGACTATTCAGCCCGCGAAACGATGGCACTTGCGGCTGAACGAACTGAGGGCCGCCCGGTAAGTCGCGAGACTTTTGCGCGACTGATGAACGACGTTATCTACGCCGGCCCGGTGCGGGACGTCGATCTGCTGATCAGGACTGGCGGCGAGCAGCGGCTAAGCGACTTCCTGCTCTGGGAGTGTGCCTACGCGGAACTGTACTTCACCTCGCGCATGTGGCCTGAGTTCGCGCCGGCCGATTTGCAGGCTGCCGTTCGTGAGTTCCACAGCCGGGAGCGCCGCTTCGGCGGCGTTCAGGACCCGATCGCCGTCGCCGGTTAGGGTTGTAGGGGCGACCGGCGGTCGCCCTTCTGCGGGTGCAACCGGTGGTGGCCCGACCGCTCGTCGCCTCCGCCTGCCGGCGCAGGCATGGCGTGGCCGGTGATCGCGAAGTAAGATCACCCGTGATGGCCCGTTCCTCCTTCAGACAAAGTGTCCTCGCTGGCTACGTCTCGGCTTCGCTGGTATGCGCGGTCGGTTATGTAGCCTACCGTAGCGCCGAGACAGCTGTCGATATGAACGCCAGTGCTGGCCGTACCAGGGCGCTGGCCGCGTCGGTGCACTCTGTTAGCAACGCTGTGCGCGACGCTGAATCACTACAGCGCGGTTTCCTTCTGACCGGGGAGGTGCGCTATCTCGCCCCTTTCCATAACGCTACCGAGGCAACCCGCGAGGGGATGGCGCACGTTCGGGCAATGGCGCCGGATAAACCGCATCTGATGCCCCGCGTCGATTCCCTGGGCTACTTCGTCGGCCTCAAGATCGCTGAACTGGACGAAACAGTTCGGCTACGCCGAGAGATGGGCATGCGAGCGGCCGCGGCCGTGATCCGCTCCGAGCGCAGCGGTGAACCGATGATCGAGGTGGAGCGATTGCTCGACTCGCTCGACTTATCGCTCGGTCGCTCTGCCGCAAGCGGCGCGTTCCAGGTCGCGGCGCAAGAACGGCTGGTAATTTTCGCGATTGCATCCGCGGCGTTATTGGCCGCGCTGCTAGCGCTCACAGTCAACCGGCTGCACACGCGCGGCGCGCGCGAGCAGCAGCGGATCACCGACGAACTCGATTCACAGTCGCACCACCTGCAACTCCAAGCGGCAGAGCTCGAGACGACGAGTGCCGAGCGGGATACAACCACGCGCGAGCTGGTCCAGCACACGGTCAAGGCAGAGTTCAACGAGACTCGCCTCGCCGGGATACTCGGCTCTGCTACGGACGCGATCGTGTCATTCGATGACGAACGCAAGATCGTGTACTTCAATGCCGCGGCTGAGCGGTTGTTTGGGGAACCGCCCGACGCGCTCACGGGTGCACCAATTATGGACTTCGTGGCGACGCGCAGCAACGACGCGTTCGAGCAGCGAATGGTGACCGCACGCCGCGCCGCGCACTCGAACGTCGTCAGTCCCGAGCTGTCCGATACGCTGATCTGCCGTTCTGATGGCAGCGAGATCCCGGTGGAAGTATCCATGGCCTACGCACGATCGTGGCGCCAGGGCCTGTTCACCGCGGTGCTTCGCGACGTGAGCGGTCAGCGCCAGATGGAGGAAGAGTTCCGGCAGGCGCAGAAGATGGAAGCCGTCGGTCGCCTCGCTGGCGGAATCGCACACGATTTCAACAATCTTCTGACCGTGATCGGGGCGTCGAGCGATTTCTTGCTGCAGGACATCAACGGTGACGCCAGGGAGCTGGCGCAGGATATTAAGGAAATAAAGCGCGCGACCGATCGAGCAGCATCGCTCACGAGGCAACTGCTCACATTCAGTAGACGTCAACTCGTCAAGCCGCAGCTCCTCGACCTGAACAGCGTCGTCAGCGAGATGGAAACCATGCTCCGCCGCCTCATTGGCGAGGACGTCACGCTCGCCACCGACTACGGCGACGATATGGGTTTTGTCCGACTGGATCGCGGGCAGTTGGAGCAGGTAGTCGTAAATCTCGTGGTGAACGCGCGTGACGCCATGCAGCACGGTGGCGCGGTCAATCTGCGCACGGGGAGCGATCGCAGGGTGGCACCTGCCGGAGCGGTGCACGCTTGTGGGATTTCTGACTGGGTCACATTGAGCGTGTCGGACACCGGTAGCGGGATGGACGAACGGACGCGCGCGCACATATTCGAGCCGTTCTTCACGACCAAGGATCAGGGCAGGGGAACGGGGCTCGGTCTGTCGACTGTGTATGGCATCGTGACGCAGGCCGGTGGTGACATCGTTGTGACGAGCGAGCGGGACGTAGGGACCAAGTTCACGATTTTCCTCCCGACCAGCGAAGAGCCAGTGGCGACAGCGCCTGCCGCGGTGCCATCCTCTGATACGCTGCGCGGCAGTGAAACCGTGCTCGTGGTGGAGGATGAGGAGCCGCTACGCAGGCTCACGCGGCGCATTCTCGAGTCGCGCGGCTATGCCGTGCTGGAGGCGGCCAACGGCAGCGACGCGATAGCCGCCATGGCCCAGTCACCGACGCGAGTGGACCTCGTCCTGAGCGACGTGGTGATGCCGGGAATGGGTGGTCGAGAGCTGGTGGAACGTCTAACCCCGGTGTATCCGTGGCTACGCGTTCTCTTCATGTCCGGATACACCGAGGACATGATGCTGCATCACCGTGTAGCGGAGCTCGGCGTCGCGGTGCTCGAAAAACCTTTCACGCGCGACGATCTGGCGCGTGCGGTGCGGAACGTTCTGGATCAACAGAACGTTCCGCCGCTGATCGCCGGGATCGCTGTAGCCGCGCGGTAGTTGAACGGTAGCTCAACGGGAGCTCAACGGACCTAACCGCCCGCGCCGGTCGGCGGTGTGGGGCAGGACGCAGTCTACGCCGCCAGTGGCATCACCTCTGCCGCGAAGCGCTCCATTTCCTCGAATTGCGGGCTGCACTGCAGCAGCAGCAGATCCAGGCCCGCTGCCTGGAACTCGCGAACGCGATCTGCAACATGCTCCGGCGTTCCCACGAGTCCCGCCTGGAGCCCGCGATTGGAAACCGAATAGTCGCGCGGCGACACCTGCTGTTCCAGCTGGGTGTGGGACAGCCACTCCTGATAATTGCCATAGCCGGGCGACCCTTCGGAAACGTTGGTAATGCGCTCGACTTCCTGTGCTGCCGCCGCTTCCGTAGGACGAACTATGGTGTACGCCGCCATTCCGAACTGCATCGGTGGCAGCCCGAAACTGTCGCGGCGTTGGCGCATGTCGTCGACCTTCACGCGAACGCGCTCGGGTGAATCGCCGTGCATCACGTACGCGTCGCAGCTGCGGGCGATGAGATTCTTGGCTGCCTCGCTCTCGCCACCAGCGTAGATCGTTGGTCGCGGAGCGCGCACGGGCTTGGGCTCCAGCACCGTATCAACATCGTAGTAGTTGCCCTTGTGCGTGAAGCGAGGCTCCTTCCACGCACCGTCCACGACCTGCAGCCATTCGTCGGTGCGCGCGTACCGATCCTCGTGCGCTTCGAAGTGAAGACCGTATCGGCGCGCCTCATCGGCCCACCACGCGGACACGACGTTGAGCGAGAGACGACCGTGCGAGATCCCGTCGATCGTCGCCGCTTGCTTCGCCAGCAACGCGGGCTGATGAAATGTCGGTCGCACCGCCACCATCAGCTCCAGTCGTTCGGTCACGGCGGCCAGCGCCGCCGCGGTTGACCATGCGTCCAGGGAGGGGCTGTCGATTCCCTTGATGTCGTTGAGCAGTAGCTCCGCGATGAGCGTGAGATCGTAGCCAATCTGTTCGCTTCGCTGCGCCAGCCGCTTAACGTAATCCCAACTCGCTTCCATTCCCTCGTCCGGCACGTTGCGCAGCCAGCCGCCGAACACGGGCATCCAGTAGCCGTATCGCATCAGGCCACCCGAGTGGAAGTCGTCGCGCGGGACGCATCAGTCTTGCCAGGCACCGCTGCGCCTCCGGCGCGCTCCACCAGATAATCGACCAGCGCCGCGAACGGATCGAACCCAACCACCCGCGGCGCATCCGCGACGAAGTTGGAAAGCGCGTTCACGTCATAGAAGTAATGCTGGCCATCTCGATCATCCACCAGCAACTCCACTCCGCCCACATCGAGCCCGGTGCGCTGCGCGATCTGTTCGACTTGCTTGATGATGGAAGCCGCCGGGCTGGCGCTCGCAACGCGCATCCCATTCTGTGGCGCGTCGATGGCGCACGCGCCGCGCACGAGCGAGTCTCCGGTGGTCGTCTGACACACGTCGGCGGGACACAGATCAAACGAACCGGTGGCGGGATAAACATCGATGGCGTACAGAAAACGGCCGCCAAGTGTCTCAATCCGCGTGATGTGACCGTCGCGCAGAGGCGCCTGTTCCTGAACCAGCGCTGTACCGTCGAGTCCAAAATCGAACTCCTTGGCGTCCGCGGCCGCGACGACAGCATCTTGCGAATCGTAGCGCGTAATGCCCGCGCCACTCCCTCCGATGTTGGCCTTCACCAGAATTGGAAAGCGCAACTCCGCCGCCGACTTGACGACCTGATCGGCCGAGTTGACGACACGGGTGCGTGGATACGGCAGACCAAGCTCATCCAGGATGTCGAGCTGCAGCGCCTTGGACGTCTCCATCTCGTACGGACGCGAGCCGTTCACAACCGGCACTCCGGTGCGCTCCAGGTGCTTGAGCCAGTGCTGCGTGAAGAAGGTCGACTGCCCGTTTCCTCGCAAGTACGCGGACGGTGACGCACGGTTGAAGACGAGTGAATACGGAACGGTCGTGTCGCCAGGATCGTACGCGTGGCTGGAAGCGTCAAGCCGAACGTAGGGAATGCTACGCCGGTCTAGTTCCGCGAAGAGCGGCCGGAACCAGTCCGGGTGCTCGTGATAAATAGCAATTGGCTGCATTGACCAGTGAATGTCAGGGATAAAATTGCCGCCGGCCGATGCCGCGTCTCTCGAAGTTGGCTCGCGTTCGAGCAAAAAAAACGCCCGGATCCGCGGGGTGGGATCGGGGCGACGAGGCATCCAGACGGCGGACGGTTGGATCTACGCGCGCACTCCGATATCCGCACCCCAACAACGAGTAACGGGACACATGCCGCACATGCACATGTGAACGGAGGGATTGCGAAACGTCATCGACTTGAATTTAGCGCAGCGCCGATGGGCGTGTCAACTGTTGCTCACGGCTGTTCGCGCCGTATGTTGGTCACGTGTTCTCGCGAATGCAAACAGTTGCGCAACACTAACGCAGTCACCTCGCCGCTTCCGTCATGTCTCCTCGCCCCGATTGTGTTCGCGCGGTGTCTCGCGCGCAGTATTGCGCACTGTATCGCCTTCCTGTACTTCTGACGGCCGCGTTGACGACGGCATGCGCATCAGTTGGACACAGTGCCCGTCCTGCAGCATCGGCGAGCCAGAGAACGACGAGCGCTGGATCGGGGCTCCATGATTCGACTTCCTCGATAGCCGGTAAGACACGCGGGTTCGAGCGGCGGGACGGCTTCATCCCCGTTTATTTGGACAGGAAGAGCGACAAGCTCTACCTCGAGATCCCGCGCGATTCACTCCGTGCACTCTACTTCCTGTCCCTCGCGACCGGCCTCGGCTCCAACCCCATCGGTCTCGACCGCGGCTCGGAGCAGGGAGAGTGGGTCGCTCGCTTCGACCGGGACGGCGGTCGCGTCCTCATGGTGCTGGAGAACTGGAAGTACCGCAGCTCGGCAACCGACAACCCGAGCCATGCGCGGACCGTTTTGGAAGCGTTTCCGCCGAGCACGATCGCCGCTTTCCCGATCGTAGCGGAGGAGGGTGCTCGCGTTCTGGTGGACGCGACTGACTTCGCTTACCACGACTGGGTGAACGTCGCGGGCACGTTGGCAGTGGATAATGAAGGCTCGTACGCCGTCGCACGCGACCGGTCGAGCATTTATCGGCCGTACACCAATGCCTTCCCAAAAAATACTGAGATCGACGTGTCGCTGACCTATGCACTGGCTAGCGGACGAGCCGGGCGAACCGTTTCCGCGCTCGCTCCGGACGGGCGCGCATTCACCTTGCGGCAGCACATGTCGCTGCTGGAATTGCCTGACGCCTCCTACGCTCCGCGCCAGATGGACCCACGCGTCGGCTACTTTGGCATCACCTTCAAGGACTACGCGCAGCCGATTCAGGAACCGCTGGACCAGCGATGGGTGGCGCGGCACCGGCTTGAGCGCACCGATCCCAACGATCCGAACAGCCCGATCAAGAACCCGATCGTGTATTACGTCGACCGCGGTATCCCCGAGCCGATCCGTTCAGCGGTAAAGCAGGGCGTGAGCTGGTGGACTGAAGCTTTTGATCGCGCCGGCCTCAAGGGCGCATTTCGCGTGGAGGACCTGCCCGAGGGCGCCGATCCATTGGACGCGCGTTACAACGTCGTTCAGTGGGAGAACAGGAACGAGCGGGGTTGGTCCATCGGCGGCGCGGAGAGCGACCCGCGCACCGGTGAGATCATCAAAGGCATGGCCCGGCTTGACTCCCATCGGGAGCGCACCGACTACAATCTGTACGCGGGGCTCATGGGCGCGGCTCAATCGTCTGCGGACACGACCTTTGTGCTCGCGCGCGCACGACAGAAGGCGGCACACGAAGTTGGGCACACACTCGGCCTGGCACACAACTACATCGCCTCGACGTATGAGCGTGGGTCCGTGATGGACTATCCTCCTCCTCGGGTACAGCTCGACGCCGCGGGAAACATCAACATCGCCGATGCTTACGCCGTCGGACCGGGCGGCTACGACGTGTGGGCCATACACTGGGGCTACGGCATCTTTCCGCGCACTACCGAGCGAGACTCGCTCGCAGCGATCATCACCGCGGGGTTACAGAAAGGATACCTCTTCCTTTCCGACGCCGACGCGCGGCCGGAGTACGCATCTGACCCGCGCACCAACTTGTGGGACGACGCCGCAACGCCGTCGGAGTTCCTGACGCGTGAGATGCGCGTGCGCGCGGTCGCAATCTCCCGATTCGGCGAGCGGAATATTCGCCGGGGCGAGCCCATCGCGCTGCTGCAGGAGCGCTTCGTCCCCGTGTATTTTATGCATCGCTTCGCATTGAACTCGCTGTCCAAGACGATCGGCGGGATGGAGTACAGCAACGCGGTGCTGGGCGACGGTGTTCAGGCGACGCGACCGGTCCCCTCGGTGCAGCAGCGTGCGGCGCTGCGGCAGTTGCTCCAGGCATTGCAACCGTCTGAGCTGGCGATCCCCGACACCGTGCTGACCTTGTTGGCTCCGCGTCCGTTCGGGTATGAGCCATCGGTGGAGCTATTCAAGAGTCGCACGCGTCCGGCGTTCGACGAGCTTGGCGCCGCGCGCTCGCTGGCTCAGATGATCGTCGATGCGGTGCTGCAGCGCGACCGCGCCGGCCGTCTCGTCCAGTTCAGTACGCGCGGGCGCAACGCTCTCACGCTCGGCGAGACTGTTGACTCACTCGTGGCAGAGACCTGGTCCGGTGGCGACGCTCGCGATACGCCCAAGCTGGCCGCGCTTCGGCGAGTCGCGCGCAGAGCGGTGACCGATCGTTTACTGATGCTTGCGGCCGATACCGAAGCCGCGCCCGAGGCGCGGGCCATCGTGGACTTGAAGCTCGCCTCGTTGCAGCCAATCGCGGCCCGCAATGCAACGGTGCACGGACCCGAGCATGGATACGTGCATGCGTCCGCGGGCTCGCTTGATGCGGAGCGCGCTGCGTGGCTGGCGATCGCCGGTGACATTGGCCGGTGGCTTGACCGGCGCACGCTCCCGGCTCCCACTCCAGCGCTCACAGCCCCGCCAGGCGATCCCTTCGGCATGGAGCCTTAGAAACAAGGGGCTCTGTAGTAAGCCACAAGAAGGCTAAACACGATTACTCGTGCGTTGAGCGGCACATCGGTGCCGCTCAACTCTTTTTTGGCATCGCAAATGCCGCCCTGCTCTGACAGTACGGGGAGGAAGGCTCTCCAATACAGCGGCGGCGCAAGAGCACAGGCGCGCGACGCCGCCGAGTGTTGATAGCGGTTGGTGCAGGGGAGCGACACCGACTCTTTCCCGCGAAATCAAAGTCTGACGGCCAACAGTTGGGAGCAGGCCCGTCCCCGGTCTGCCGCAGGCGCACGTACAGTCGCGGCATGGCGCCGCGCTGGCAAACCTTTGGAGGTATTCGGTCATGCATGACACCACCCACGAAGACGTAGGCATGGGGCTGCGGCGCGGCGAGGAGGAGTTGACAGCCCTCGTCCAGGAATCACGGCGGACAGGCAGGAGGATGTTCATCAGATGGGCCGGGGTATCGGTCGCTGGCGTCGCCCTCGCCGCTTGCTCCGATTCCACGTCGCCGGTTGCTCCGGCCACCGCGACACCGGGCTCCTCGCCCGTGACGAGCCCGTCGGCAACAGCAACAGGCGACGCGATCGATCTCGGTAGCGGTGACATCGGCATTCTCAACTATGCGTTCGCGCTGGAGCAGCTCGAGTCGGCGTTCTACACCCAGGTGATCAAGAATCGCTACAGCGGGATGTCGACGGAAGAGTACAGCATCCTCAATGATGTCCGCAAACACGAGAACATTCACTCCAAGTTCCTCGCCCAGGCGCTCGGCAGCGCCGGTATTCCGTTCCTCTCGGTCGACTTCTCCTCCGTTGACTTCACCAGCCGCACCAGTGTGCTGACCACGGCCATGGCCTTCGAGGATGTGGGCGTGTCTGCCTACAACGGAGCGGGTCAGTTGCTCGAGACCGACGACTACCTCATGGTTGCCGGAAAGATTGTCTCGGTGGAAGCCAGGCACGCATCGGCGATTCGCGACCTACTCAGGCCCAAGACCGGCTACTACGCAGGCGATGATGTTGTGGGTCCGCAGGGACTTGATGTCGTCAGGACGCCCGCCGAGGTGCTCTCGATAGTCTACCCCACGTTCATCAAGACCGCCGTAAATGCCAGCCACCTGCCGACCACATAGGAGAGTCAGATCATGAATACCGAAATGCAAACTGTCATCGACGCGCTCGGCGATCCGAGAGACATCGATGCGGTTCTCGACCAGAACGTCTCACGCCGCGAAGCTCTTTTCCGCTCAGGTAACCTGGGCGCCGCGCTCGCCGTCGGCGCCGTGCCGTTCGCAATGGGCGCGATGGCGAAGCGCGCCTTCGCGCAAGGAACGGCACTCCCGACAGCGGTCGTCACGGTGCTGAACTTCGCGCTCACGCTCGAAATGCTCGAGTCTGACTTCTACAACAAGGGCGTCGCTTCCGGCGTGATCCCGTCGAGCGATATGGCTGTGTTCCAGCAGGTCCAGAAGCACGAGAGCGCACATGTCGCGTTCCTCAAATCCGTGCTCGGGACCAGCGCCATCGGACAGCTGAACTTCGATTTTACGCTGGGCGGCACGATCGACCCGTTCCACAGCTACCCGACGTTCCTCATCCTGGCGCAGGGCTTCGAGGATACCGGCGTCCGCGCTTACAAGGGACAGGCAGTCAATCTCAAGCCATACGACGCCTATCTCACCGCGGCACTCCGCATCCATTCCGTGGAAGCGCGCCATGCGTCCGAGATCCGTCGGCTCCGTGGTCAGAAAGGTTGGATAACCAGGGACGACCCCTCGGCACCCGCCGCTATCAAGTCGACGTATGCCGGTGAGGAGAACACGATTCAGCTCGGGATCGACGTGAGCGTCTACCTCGGTGTCGACGCGGCAACAGAGGCGTTCGATGAGCCCTTGACCAGCGCACAGGTGTTGGCCATCGCGGGCCCGTTCGTGGCGAAGTGACGAGCTAATCCTGAAGTACTGCACACCGAGTACTGCACTCTGCAACAACCAATTTCGCCTACCTTCATCCGGACTCGACACATGCACAACAGCACCTCTCTACCCTCGCTCGCCCGGCGCGCTGTCGCCTTCTCCACGCTCTGCCTCCTCGCAAGTGCGCCAGCAATGGCCCAGAATCTCGTCTCCAACCCAGGGTTCGAGTTGGGTGGTACGAGCGGTGGCAATACCTGCAGCACTACGGGTTATACCGTGAACGCAGGCTCGGGGCTCGCCAAGCTCGCCGTGGGTGCAGCCAACGCCTACGCGGGCAATTGCGCGCTCGCGCTCGCGACTGGCTTTGGGTCCCTTACCACGGGATCTTCGATCGCGCAGACTCTTTCAACCGTCGCCGGTCATAAATACAACATCAGCTTCTGGGCCTACAACCCGGGCCTCGCTGATGACGGATCCAACAGCCTCCGTGTGGTCGCTGGCGGCACAGAGGTCTTCAGCCGGGCGATAAATAACAACGGCTACGAGCTGTTCTCAGCCATAGCTACAGCCGGTGGAAGCTCGTCCCTGTTTCAGATTTTTGTGCAGAACAACGCCGATTTCACGTATCTCGATAACATCAGCGTGACCGAGGCAGGAACCAGCACGGTACCCGAGCCCAGCTCGATGGCGCTCATGGGCACGGGCCTCGTCGGTCTCGTTCCCGTACTGCGTCGCAAGCGTAAGTAGAAAAAGGCAGGTCGACAGCAGTACAAGCAGGACGGGGCGATCTACTCAGATCGCCCCGTTCTGCTTTGGCATGTATCATTAGCGCGAGGCCACCACCTACTGCTAGCGACGCCGATCGGCCGGAGCTATCTCCGGAGCCATATCTTGCCCGCCGTTGCTGGGCTGCGTGGGGTTGGGGTTCTCCTCGAAGAGAGATAGATACTCGCCGGGAAGCTCCGCCCAGAGATGATTAATAGCTCCCTCGGATTCGGCGGCCCGCAGCGCCTCGAGAACAACGCGTAATTGCCGAATTGCCTGGTCCGATTCGATATTGGCGCGCTCCGCCACGCGACGCGTAAACTCATCGACTGGGAACTGTTCACCCGTCGTGCCCGGTTGCCGCTGCATCAGCGTGGCAAGCTCACGCGGTAGCTCCGACGCCAGATTGTTCGCGCTGTCACCCTGAACCCGCTCGGCCAGCGTCTCCAACGTCGCCCGCGTTATAGCGCCGGCTTCCGCGCGGGTGCCGAGGTTGGCCCGCTCCTGGACCAGCGTGAGCAAGTCATTGTACTGCATATTATTCCCCCTGTACGTTGGACATACCAACGGTGCAACGGCGGGGCCGGGAACGTATAACTCCTGCGA
>JBPCNJ010000300.1:0-14957 GCA_051001375.1 Gemmatimonadaceae bacterium | reverse complement strand
GTTGCTCCTTCGTCAATTTTTCCTTTACCACTCCCACCACCCTGAATACTACAACCGGAGAGACGATCACCGTCGGGAGGTGGAACTACATGCTCAGCACGAGCGCCACTCTCGCCGGCGCCACACCGGCGGCACTCACCGGCGGTACCCCTCAGACGATCACAGCTGTCATAGCCGGAACGGGTGTCAGCAAACTGTACCTCGGTTTCGGCGCAATGCTGCAGACATCCGCGACCGCGCCGACGGGTAACTACACCGGGACGGGCCAGGTAACCGCCGCGTACGCGGACCTGTGACAATGAGACTCAGCCGCAGCACCGCGCTCAAAACCGGAGTCACATGGTGCGCGGTCGGACGACTCGCCAGCGCACAGCTACCCGGCGTCGCCGTGGACCCACACATCGTTGTACTCACGCCCGCACGGCCGGCCGGCGAGATCACGGTGTTCAATCCTCAGCCGTTCGCCGCTGAATTCAACATCGACTTGCGCTTCGGGTACGTGACGGCAGACTCGTCCGGCGCTCCACGCGTGGAGCTGAAGGACGGACCGGACAGCGCGAGCGCAGCGGAGTGGATCACTCCATACCCTCGCAAGTTCACGCTCGCACCCGGGGCGGCGCAGCTCGTCCGCCTCCTGGCTCGGCCGCCGTCGACAATTACCGACGGTGAGTACTGGGCTCGGCTCACCGTGCACTCTCACGACGCCAGCTCTGGCCGAACTTCGGCGGCCGTAGCCGGCGCCGAAACCACCCGCGCGGCACTCACGCTTGAGACAGCAACCGTGATGCCGGTGTTCTTCCGCAAGGGCGCCGTAGCTACAGGAATATCGATCGAACGGCTCACCGCAGTGCCGGATGGTGATTCGATAGACGTGAGCATGTCGCTGCGTCGAGCCGGCAACGCCGCTTTCCTGGGCGTAGCCAGCGTCGCGGTACTCGATTCCACGGGTCACGAAGTTGCCAAGTCTGATCGACAGCTTGCGGTATATGTCGCCTCCGCGACACGCTGGCGCGTTTCACTATCTTCATCACTGCGAGCCGAGGCGCGTACCGTGACCGTTGCACTTTCTACACTGCGGCGCGATGTGCCGACCAGACTCGTGCTCCAGGCAGCGACCGTGCGGCAACAAACGCCGCTCATTCCGCTGTTCAGCCCGCCGCACTGACGCACTCCTACCCCGCAAGCACTTCGACAGATCCGGCCGTAATTCTGTGCGACACGAGGGGAAGGACCTCGACGGGGCCATCGCCGATCACGATGGCTTCGTCGAGAATCGCGCGGCCGACGCGCGCATCGGCTTCACTGCGCGCATGGATTGTCGCGATCACCTGCGCGGCGTGCACGGTATCGTTCGGCTTCACGACTATGACGAACCCGACCGAGGGGTCGACCACGTCCTCCATCGTGCGGCGACCGCCACCCAACGCGACTACGCCACGGCCGATGGTGCGTGGTTCGACCATCACCACTGTGCCATCGCGCGTCGCTCGATACTCCAGTACCACCAGAGCCGCCGGGAGGAGGGACACGTCGTCAACGACTCGCGCGTCACCGCCCTGCGCAGCTATGATCTCACGGAACTTCTGCGCGGCTCGCCCGCTCGCGATCGCGTCGCGCATCATCGTATACGCGGCGTCGTGCCCGTCCGCAACGCCGGCCAGTAGCAACATCTCTGCGCCGAGTGCGTAGGTGACCGCTTCCAGATCGGCCGGCGGCCGGCCGTGTAGAAAGTCTATGGCTTCGCGCGTTTCAAGCGCATTGCCGCACGCGTTGCCAAGCGGGCGATCCATGGCCGTGACAAGCGCGACGACCGGACAGTTTCGATCCTCACCCAATTCTATCATTCTCTTCGCTAGCTCGATTTCGCGATCCAGCTCGGGTAGAAACGCACCGCTGCCGCTCTTGATGTCGAGCACGAGTCCCGTCAGCCCTTCCGATAGCTTCTTGCTCATGATGCTCGCAGCGATGAGCGGGATCGCCTCGACGGTGCCGGTCGCGTCGCGGAGTGCGTACATCTTCTTGTCAGCCGGCGCAATCTCGCCAGTCTGGCCGATGAGCGCGCAACCGATCTGCTCCAGCTGCGCACGCGCCTCGTCCAATGACAGATCGGTGCGAAAGCCTGGAATCGCCTCCAGTTTGTCCAGCGTTCCACCAGTGTGGCCCAGTCCGCGGCCGGACATCATGGGGACCGCGATGTTGAAAGTTGCGATGAGCGGTGCCAGAATCAGCGATACCTTGTCACCGACGCCACCCGTTGAATGTTTGTCCAGCCGAGGGACACCCAGGGCGGAGAGGTCGAGTTGCGCACCACTCGTGAGCATCGCGTCGGTGAGCGCTTCTGTTTCTTCTCTGGACAGTCCGCGGAAGAAACAAGCCATCAGGAGTGCCGACATCTGATAGTCCGGGATCGCTCCAGCCACATACGCGTATATCAACTCCCGCCACTCCGAGGGGTCGAGCACGCCGCCGTCGCGCTTCCGTTCAATAAGCCGTGGAACGATCATGGGGGTATTTTAAGCACCACTCACGCTTTTGGAGACTTGAGGATGACTGGGAAATTCGCAGCTTTCGCTTTTTCCGCCTTCGCAGCGACCGCGGTTGCGTTTTCGCCTAAGCAGCTTGCGGCTCAGCGCTCAGCGGATTACATCAGCCAGGGCAATGCAGCGTACGAGGCGCGGAACGCGGCCGAGGCGTTGCGCGACTATGATCGCGCGCTCGCGCTTGAGCCGCGTAACTACGAAGTGCTGTGGAAAGCTGCGCGCTCCGGGGTGGACCTGGGCGAGTCGGAGTCTGACGCCACACGCAGGGCCGCGCTCTTCAAGACAGCAGCGGATCGTGCGCGCCTTGCCGTGCAGCTTGACTCCGCCGACGCGAACGGTCATTTCATGCTCGCGCGTGCTCTCGGCCGCACAGCTCTGTCATTGGGAAAGCGCGATCAGGTTCGCTATGCGGGAGACGTACGGGACCAAGCAATGCAATGTCTCAAAATCGATCCAAACCACGCGGGCTGCCTTGACGTCCTTGGAATGTGGAACGCAGAGGTGATGCGGCTGAACGGCTTCACGCGGATGATGGCGCGCAATTTTCTCGGCGGAAAAGTATTCGCGGAAGCGAGCTGGCCGAACGCGAAGCGATACCTGGAGGCCTCGGTGACCTCCGATCCGCGACGAATCATACATCGCCTGGATCTCGCGGGCGTTTACTCGGACATGGACATGAAACCGCAGGCGCGCGCACAACTGCAGGCAGTGATTAACGGCGAGCTCATTGACTACAACGACCCGCGCTACAAGGCGGAGGCGGCTACGGAGCTAAAGCGGCTGTAGAACAGGCGCTAGGATTCGGCATGCCGGATCCCCGCGCCGCGAATCAGCTAAATCATCTGTAGTTCTGTAGTTCTGTAGTTCTGTAGTTCTGTAGTTCTGTAGTTCTGTAGTTTAGTAGCGATCTCCAGATCCGCTCCGATCCCCCGAACCGGCATGACTGAAACGTTTCCGTCGTGCCGCTTTCTGTAGTTCGCTGCCTAGCTTCTCCCATGGACTTTGATGCCGCGGCCGGCTGTGGCGGACTCTGCTAGCGATGGCGAGACGCGTGTGCTCTCCCGACTGCGGAGCGGTTAGCAGAGCGATCCCGGCGCCAAGAGCCGCACCAGCCGCCACGCTCGCGCCGACGAGGCCCACCAGGCGCCAGTCGATCTGCCGCGAGTACGGCTTGCCCCGCGGCTTAGTTTGTGCGTGACCATGCGATGACCCGCCCGAGTCGGCGGAGCTGTGGCTGCTGTGGTCACTCATAATTTTATCCATAACCTGTGAACCGCCCTTGGTAAGAAAATTGCCTGGACCGGTGTGCAATACCCGTGCGAGGAGTTGATGAGCGACTCGGGCAAGTTGGTGTTGCTTGTTGAGGACAACGAAGACAACAGAATCGTGTACTCCACGATTCTGAAGCACTTCGGCTACGAGGTCAGCGAGGCCTTGAACGGCGAGGAAGGAATCTCCAAGGCGAGATCCCAGCAGCCGGATCTGATCCTCATGGACATCTCCATACCGGTTATTGATGGGTGGGAGGCTACGCAGGTGTTGAAGCACGACCCTGGGACCAAGCATATCCCGATCATCGCACTGACGGCCCACGCACTCGCGTCCGACAGGGAGAAGGCCATGGAAGTCGGGTGCGACGGGTACCTGGCCAAGCCCTGTGAGCCGCGTGCCGTCGTGGCGGAGGTAAAGCGCTTTCTCGGTCAGCCCGATGGCGGATGAGCGGCCAAAGCGCATCCTCGTCGTTGACGATCACCCGGACAACATAATGGTGCTGCGCGCGAGGTTGGAAGCGCGCGGCTACCTGGTTGACAGTGCGGAAGACGGCCAGGAGGCGCTGGAAAAGATCCACGCGTCGCCACCCGATCTGGTCTTGCTCGACGTCATGATGCCCAAGATCGATGGCATGGAAGTGGCGCGCCGCATGAAGAGCGATCGCTCGGTTCCATTCATTCCGGTCATCATGCAGACGGCCCTCGACTCAACCGAGAGTATGGTTCAGGGCCTCGACGCCGGCGCCGACGACTACATCTCCAAACCGATCAACTTCCGCGAGCTGGAGGCACGCGTCAAATCGCTGCTTCGGATTCAGGCCCTGCAGCGGGAGCTGGCGGACCGCGAGCGGCAGCTCTCGGACGCCAACGATCGGCTGCTCAGCATGTCGCGCACGGACGCACTCACAGGGCTGGACAACCGTCGCCACCTCGGCGAACGGCTGCATGAGATGTGGGAGCTCTCAACGCGGCTGCAAGAGCCGCTGTCGATTGTCATGTGCGACATCGATCACTTCAAGCGCGTCAACGACGAGCACGGACATCAGGCCGGCGATGCCGTGCTGCAGCAGTTCGCGGCAGTACTCAAGGCGGATGCGCGCGAGATCGATCGGGTTGGCCGCTATGGCGGTGAGGAGTTCGTGCTGATTCTTCCAGGCACGGTGGTGGAAGCGGCTGTAACTTTCGCTGATCGGCTTCGCGCGGCCGTCGAGGAGCATGTGTTTGACCTGGGCAACGGCGACACGCTACAACGCACAATGAGCTGCGGCGTCGCCGCATGGCCACATCCGCTTATCCAGAATCAGGAAGGGCTTATTCGTGCCGCCGACGAGGCACTGTACGTGGCCAAGGAAACCGGAAGGAATCGGGTGATAAGGTTCGATGGTGAAGAGTTCAATGAGCACACCGCCCACCCAGAAGCGAGCGTCGCGCAACCAAGGTGATGCAGCCGCGGACGTGACGCACCCGAAATCCCCGCGCGGCGAGCAATCCGCTGACCCTACTGCTACTCCCGCCGCTGATCCCGCCGCTCGCGCCGCTGAGCTACGCGAGTTACTGCATCGGGCCGCGCGCGAGTACTACGTGTTCGATCGTCCTTCGCTGAGCGACGCTCAGTACGATGCGCTTTATCGCGAGCTACACTATATCGAGAGAGAGCGCCCCGAACTGCGCACTGACGATTCGCCGACGCAGCGCGTGGGCGCTGAGCCACAGAGCGCACTCGCGAAGTACACGCACGCCGTCCCGATGCTCTCGCTCGGCAACGCGTTCGATGACGATGAGTTGCGTGGTTGGGAAGAGCGCACCGTGCGTATCGTTGGCGAGGACGTGCGCCGCTCGGGCTACACAGCCGAGTTAAAGATCGACGGCGCCGCAGTGAGTCTGACGTATCAGGATGGTGTGCTCGTGATGGGCGCAACACGCGGAAACGGCAGCATCGGCGAGGACGTCACGGCTAATCTGCGCACCATTCGCGACGTCCCGCTTCGGTTGGCCGGCTCGTTACCGGCCGGCCGCATCGAGATCCGCGGCGAAGTCTACTTCCCATTCGATCACTTCGAGCGAATGAATGCATCGCGCGTGGCCGCGGACGAGCCGGTGTTCGCCAACCCGCGCAACGCTGCGGCGGGCAGCCTGCGCCAGCTCGATCCAGCAATTACAGCGTCGCGACCGCTCCGTTTCTTTGGCTACTCCGTCGTGTCCAATGACCGGGACACGCTATCTTTCAAGACTCAATGGGAGGTGCTCGACGCGCTGCAGGAATGGGGTATTCCAGTCGCGCCGGACCGTTTGCACTGCGAGACGCTGGACGAAGTGATCGGGTGGGCGCACCGCGTGGAGCACACGTTGCGTGCTTCGCTCGACTTTGCCATTGATGGCGGTGTGGTTAAAGTCGACTCGCTCAGGCTGCAGGAAGATCTGGGTGTGGTGGGCGGGCGCGAGCCGCGCTGGGCCATCGCCCGCAAGTTTGCCCCCGATATCGCCGATACGCGGCTGCTCGCGATCGAGGTGAACGTCGGGCGCACCGGACAGCTCAATCCGTTCGCGGTACTCGAACCCGTTGAGATCGGAGGCACGATTGTGCGACTGGCGACGCTGCACAACGAGGCCCTCGTACGTGACAAGGATCTGCGAGTGGGCGATGTGGTCCAGGTGAAGCGCGCCGGTGACGTGATTCCGCAGGTGATCGGCCCCGTGCCCGAACGCCGCACTGGAGCGGAGCGGCCGTGGCACATGCCGACACACTGCCCAGCGTGCAACACGCCAGTCTCGCGCGACGCGGATCTCGCCGCGGTGTACTGTCCCAACGTAGGGTGCCCGGGACGCCAGCTCGAGGCGCTGGTTTATTTCGCGTCGCGCGTAGCGATGGATATCCGCGGGCTGTCGTACGCGCGCATCCAGCAGCTACTGAATGAGCGACTCGTGCACGATGTGGCCGACCTGTACTCTCTCACGGTGGATCAGTTCCTAAAGCTCGAAGGCTACCAGACGAAAAGCGCGGCGGCCCTTGTCGCCGCGATCGGGCAGTCCAAGTCGCAGCCGCTCTCGCGCCTGCTCACTGCCCTCGGCATTCCGCACGTCGGAGAGGCCGCGGCTCGGCTTCTGGCTCGGCACTTTGGGACGTTGGAAAGTCTGATGAACGCAACGCAGCAGCAGGTGGAGGAGATCCGCGGGCTCGGTACAGTCATAGCGCAGTCCGTTTCGAGCTACTTTCGCGATCCGTCGGTGCGTGTCCTGATAGAGAAGCTGCGCATTGCTGGCGTTACGACGGAGGAGCCAAGACAGGCGTCCGCGTCCGGTGCCCTCGCCGGCCAGACGGTCGTCATTACGGGCACGCTGCCCACATTATCTCGGACGCAAGCGACCGAGCTGATCGAGACACACGGTGGTCGCATCACCAGCTCTGTTTCCAAGGCAACCACTTTCGTGCTTGCCGGCGCGGAGGCGGGCAGCAAATTGGACAGGGCAAATACTCTCGGTATATCGGTGATCGACGAAACCGAGCTCTTCAAACGAATCGGACAATAGCTTGGAACTCATGAACGACGGACCCGAACTTCTCTCCATGCCATCGGGCAGCTTGCTCGCGCTGCGTACGGCAATGCTGACGCGTCCTGATCTGGATACCGTGTTCGCGCTACGCGATGCCGGCTACGCTGGGGGTGACGCGATGTACGCGGCGTTCGACGCGTATGTCAGGAATAAGGATCTGATCGACCCGCAGGGGCTCGAGGTAAATCATTTCTTCAAGCGGGCTGGAGAGTTCTGGACCAACTGCGGCTGGGGTCAGGCATCCTTCGTTTCCGCGGACGATGTTTTCTGTCGTGTCACGATCAACGACTGCTGGGAGGCGGATCCCGCTGAGCAGCCGGATCCGCGCGGGTGTCATCTCACCATTGGTTTGGTCGCGGCTTTCCTGGGACGGTTCGCCGAGTACCCGCTAGCCGTCCTGGAGGTGGAAGGGCCGGCGACTGGCAGCGAGCAGTGCCAGTTTCTCGCCGGAAGTACGGAGATGATTGGGCAGTATTACGCCGAGCACTCATAGAGGTATGTGCCGGCCGTTGAGCTCGGACAGGGCTAGCCCGTGAGCGCGTCGCCGTAAAGCGGATTGGGCGTGAGTACCCCCTCGACGATCAACTCGCGATCCCAGGGCAACACGACGACGCTCTCGGTCGCAAGGGCGTGAAAGTCAGGCTGGTAAGTCCCCGTCTTGAAGCATACAGCGGTGCGGATCTCCGTCGCCCCAACGTGGTAAATCGCGCTGACGGCGAGGCGCATCGTGTCGCCGCCATCGCATGTCTCGTCCACGATGAGCACGCGCCGGTTGCGGGCTTGTGGCGGAGCTTCGCCGAAAACCGCGGGGGTTTGGCGAACATCATCTGCGTGGTAGCGGCGGCTCACAAGGATGGAGTGGAACTCCCGGCCGAGCATCGCCGCGACCACGGCACCGGGAACCACACCGGCCGTCGCCACGCCGACCACGATGTCGGGGTCGTACGCCCTCGCGACTTTGAGGGCGAGACCGCGGGATAGCTCCCCGAACAGGGGCCACTCCACCATCAACAGCCCCTTATCGGGGTCGAAAGCTGTGCGTCGCGGCATGCTGCAAGCTAGCCCAGAGGGCGCGGCGTCGATAGCTTCCCCACATGCCGTTCTGGAGCCGCCTGACAGGCAAATCGGGGTCGCCGACTTCACAGAAGTTGGACTACTTGAGCGAGGCGCTCGCTCTGGAGCGGCAGGGCGACTACGACGCCGCGCTCACGTCATATCGCCTGGCGCTGCGCGATCAGCCGAGCAACTTCAAGGTATTGCAGAACATGGCGATCGCGTACACCAAGATCGGGCAGCCGGAGCAGGCTATCAAGTGCTATCGCGGCGCCTTGCAGATTGAGCCGAAGCTGGCGGGTGCGCACTACGGGCTTGCTTTCCTGCTGCTCAAGCGCGGTGACATTGACGACGCCGCATACCACCTGGACGCGTTCCTGATGGATGCTCCAAAGGGCCCGGAGGCGGGACGCTGGGTGAGCCACGCGCAGACCACGCTCAACGCACTGCGTACGACCGGATCTGAGGGTGTAGACGGCACGGATGCTACCGGCGCCGCCAACCCCGCGGACGGCACCGGTGCACCGGGTGCACCGGTGTCGCCGACCAAGCCTGCTCGCGGAGAGACGGAATAGATGGGCTCCGTTTTAGCCGTAGTCAGTCAGAAGGGCGGCGTGGGCAAGACAACGACGGCGGTGAATCTCGCGGCCGCTTTTGCGCGGCGGGGCCTGAAGACGCTCATCGTTGACGTCGACCCTCAGGGTGCGGTCCGCTACGGCGTAGGGCTGAAGCGTGATCACTCCATATACGGATTCGCCGATTACCTGAGCGGCGAGTGCGCGCTGCGCGACGTCATTCTTCCTACGGCACTTCCGTGGCTGCGGGTAATTCTTGCGGGAACGATAAGCGATGAAGCCGACCACGCTACGTATCAGGGGCTCGTGGCTGAAACCGATCTGCTCCCGGAGCTTCTCGCGACCGCGAAGCAGCGTTGTCACATCGTCGTTGTCGATACGCCGCCAGGACTCGGCGCAATCACGCGCAAGGTACTTATGGGCAGTCAACACGTGATAGTTCCGTTGCAGTGTGAGCCACTCGCACTCCAGACGACGCCGCAGATCCTGCGCGGGATTCAGGATGTTGTAACGGTCAACGAGCAACTTACACTCGACGGCATTCTGCTCACGATGTACGAGCAGGGCAATCCAGCGAGCGAACGCGTTGTCGAATATGTGAGACAACATCTGCCGGCCAACATTGTTTTCCGGCAGCCAATTCCGCGCACGATTGCCGCGGCCGACGCATTTGCCGCGGGGCAGCCTGTAGTGACGCGCACGCCAGCGGACGCGGCGGCGCAGGCATACGTCAACATCGCCACTCTACTAGCAGAACGGATAGGGACTAGCGATGCGCAGTGATCGGCCGACTGCCGCGGCCAATGGTTGGAGCCACCGCCCGGACCAGCGTGGACTACGTCGCTCAGTCGCTGGTGTGATCGCAGCCGCAGTTGTTGCCGTGGGCGCATGCAGCGATATCAACACTGATCCCAAAGCCGTCGCGGCGATTGCGTTCGACTCGGTCGCAGCGCCATCCATCGTCGCGGGCGACACGTTGCGTGACTCGCTCGGCGTCGTACGGCGACTGCATGCGAGCGCATACAATCTGCAAGGAGCGGTACTCACCGGAGTGCCGATTCGCTTTCGCTCGCCGGACCTGCGTGTAACGGTCGACAGCGTTACTGGCGTCGTGACGGCGGATAGCATCCGGCCCTCCCCCGTGCGGCTCGTGGCGCAAGCCGCCGGTCTGCAGACGGCACCGGACAGCCTGTACGTCATCCCGAGTCCCGACAGCGTCGTCGTGACCAATCCGAATGACTCGCTGCTGTATTCCGTTCGCGACACGACACCCGTTGTATCCAATGCGTTGGCTGTCCGAGTTGTGCACCTGACCGCGCCGGCGACGCTGGACGCGGTGCAGCACTACCGCGTGAGCTACTCGATCGCGTATCCAGTCGACACTCTGTTGGTTCGACTCGTGGGCGATGAGGCTACGCGCCGCTCCACGATCGATACGACCGACGCCGACGGAAACGCGGGGAGGCGGATCCGGTTGAGACCAATCAAAATCACGTCGCAGACAGATTCCGTTGTTGTGTTCGCCACGGTTCGATATCGCGGGCTACCGGTCGCAGGGTCGCCGGTACGTTTCCTTCTGCGAGTCAAGCCGCGATCATAAACCGGGGGCGTGCATGATAGTGGCGAGCGGCGGTCCTCGACCCGAACCCGGCACGCTGACGCAGCTGTTCTTCAACGCTGTCGAGCGGTACGACAAGCCGGATGCGTTACAGGTAAAGAATGGCGACCGGTACGACCCGATATCGCACCGGGCACTAGCCGAGAGCGTGCGCCACATCGCGAAGGGGCTGGGCCGGCTGGGTGTGCAGCCCGGTGATCGCGTCGCAATCCTGTCGGAAAACAGGCCTGAGTGGGCGATAGCCGACTTCGCTTGCCTGACGGCCCGCCTCACGGACGTTTCCGTCTACCCCACCCTTCCGGCCGCGCAGGTCGAATATATCCTGCGCGACTCCGGTGCAGCCGTCGTGTTCGTCTCGACCGCGGAGCAGGCGGCGAAGGTAGCATCGATACGTGAGCGGATCACATCCTTGCGCCAAGTCATCAGCTTCGACAAGCTCGACGGTGACGAGGCGGAATACAGCTTCAAGGATCTCGAAGCCTACGGCGCGGAAGGCGAAAGTGCGTCCGCGGCCGCCGACCACCGGGCGGACGCATTGCGCGTTAAGCCGAACGATCTCGCGACCATCATCTACACGTCCGGAACCACCGGCGAGCCTAAGGGGGTGGCGCTGACGCACGACAACATATTCGCCAACGTCGAGGCTGCGCGTGCGGTGGTCGACTTTCGCGGTAGCGACGTCGGACTCAGCTTTCTGCCCCTGTCGCACATCTTCGAGCGCATGGCCGGTCACTATCTCATGTTCGCGACGGGGACATCCATCGCATACGCCGAATCGATTGATCGCGTGCCGCAGAATATGCTGGAGGTGCGCCCCACGATCATGGTCTCGGTCCCGCGCCTGTACGAGAAGATGTACGCGCGCGTGCTCGAGAGTGCCACGGCTGGAGGCGGTGTGAAGCGCGCCATATTCGCGTGGGCGCGTGCGACTGGCGAGCGCTGGGCCGACGTCACGCTGGCCGGCGGCACACCGTCGGGCGCGCTCGCTGCGCGATATGCGGTGGCGCAACGCCTGGTCTTTTCCAAACTGAAGCAGCGGACCGGCGGAAGACTGCGCTTCTTCGTGTCCGGCGGTGCGCCACTGTCGCCGGAGATCAACAAGTTTTTCTATGCTGCCGGCCTCATGATTCTGGAGGGCTACGGACTCACTGAAACTTCGCCGGTGATCACGGTCAACACGCCGGCGGCGTTCCGAATCGGGAGCGTCGGCACACCGGTGGCGGGCGTGTCGGTCGCGATTGCCGACGATGGCGAGATACTGACACGCGGTCCAAACGTGATGGCGTGTTACTTCAACAAGCCCGACGCTACCGCTGACGTGATCGACGCTGAAGGGTGGTTCCATACCGGCGATATCGGCGAGCTACGCGACAACTTCCTGTCCATCACCGACCGCAAGAAGGATCTCATTGTCACCGCAGGTGGCAAGAACATCTCGCCACAGCCGATCGAGAATCGGATTAGGGAGAACAGATATGTATCCCAGGCGGTACTGATCGGCGACAAGCGCAGATTCCCGATCGTGCTCGTTGCTCCGGACTTTGATCAGTTGGAGGGTTGGGCCAGGCACAAGAAACTTTCGTGGGGTAGCCGAGAGCATCTGGTCCGGCTCCCGGAAGTTCAGGAGAAGATGGACCGGGAAGTTCTCACTCCCTTGGCCGACCTGGCGCACTTCGAGACCCCGCAGAAACTCGTGCTACTTCCGAGCGAGCTATCGCTCGAGCGAGGAGAGCTCACTCCAACGCTCAAGGTCAAGCGCCGCATCGTGGACCAGCATTACAGGAGCATGATCGATAACGTGTACGATACGGCGGCGGGTCTCTCAACCTCGTACTAGCGTCACGAGAGCGGGGCGTTTCTCGCCGACCCAGAAGTTCTCGTCTCGAGCAAGCACGTTTATTCCGTCCGGGACATCAGCCTCGACCGGAGCGACCAGCCGACCGCCGGGAGCGAGCACTGCCAGGGCAGAAGTGAGCGCGGCGGCCGTCGCCGTCGAGCGATCCAGCGCGACACCGCGCAACATCCCAGGCGCGAGCGGAATTCCATCGCTCGACATGACGACGCCGACCGATTCCGACTCCTGGATCGGCTCCGACGGGTTGAGCACAAAGATTCGCGACGGTACCAGCTCCGACAGCGAGTGCGCGGCGCGTGCCCACTCGCCGCTCAGGAGTACAGTGGTGCCCTCGCTAATCGAGAGAAAGGCGCCGGCCCGTACGGCTTCGTCCTGATCGATCGCGTTCGCCCCAACGTGGCCTGATGACTCGGGCCCAAGCTCAGGCCCAAGCTCCGGCTCAACCTCCGCGTGCCGCTCGGGTCGGCCGAACCAAACGACGCCGTGCTCGATCGGATACTCACGCAGGCAAATGGGACAGCCTAGCTCTCCCTCGGTTACAAAGCGCTCTTGTCTGCGACCGATTGACGCAATCAGCCAACTGTCGGCGTGGTCGTTGGTGCAGCGCAACGAGTCGATCAGTTCGATGAACATTGCGCTCGGTATGGGCTGCGCGGCTAACTATGCGCGCGAGAGCCGCAGCTCATCGATGTTGACAGATCCGGGCTGAGACACCGCGTACATCACTGCTTCCGCAACGGCTTCAGGCGTCAGCATCGCGTCGCGCGATGGGAGTACACGTGCATGGTCCTGTGTCAGAACCTCATCCCACATCTGAGTGTCCACCGGCCCTGGAGACACCAGCGTGGCGCGCACGCCGGTCCCTTTCAGTTCGAGGCGGAGCACCTCGTGCATTGCGCGAAGGCCGAACTTGGCAGGCGAGTATGCGCCATTTCCTGGCATGACGCTCCGATCCGCGATCGAGCCGATCGTGACGATATGACCGCTTCCGCGCGCTTCCATTGCGACCGCGAACGCGCGCATGAGAATGAACGGCGCAATGAGATTCGTCTGTACCGTGCTCACAAAAAGAGCCTCGGGCATGCCGCCCAGCGGTGCGAGCTCGAATACGCCCGCGTTGTTCACCAGTATATCGGGCGCTCCGCCCAGCTCACCCTCCACGCGACCCGCCAACCCGGATACCGCCGAAGTGTCGGTGAGATCGCATGGGAATGCCACTGCCCCGGCACCGATCTCATGGGCTAACTGCTGGATCATGTGTGCAGTGCGCGCGACCAGTGCCACGCGGATGCCCGCCTGCGCCATCGCTCGCGCGATAGCCGCACCTATGCCGCGCGACGCTCCCGTGACCAGCGCCGAGCGCCCGGAGAGCGCCGAAGACACAGAAGGCACAGAAGGCGCCGCGCGGTCCGGGAGTGCCGATGTCAGAATGAGGTCCCGCGCGAACTGCCACTGTGGATGAGTTGCAGGAACTCGTCGCGAGTCTTAGGGTCATCGCGAAACGTTCCTCTCACGGCTGATGTTACCGTCGTCGAATTCTGTTTCTGCACGCCGCGCATCATCATGCACATGTGCGCCGCCTCGATCACAACGCCCACTCCACGTGGCTTTAGCACATCCGTCAACGCTTGCGCGATCTGGTCCGTCAGTCGCTCCTGTACCTGCAAGCGCCTGGCGTACACATCCACCACGCGCGCGAGCTTGGACAATCCCACGATGTGCCCATCGGGGATGTACGCAATGTGAGCCTTGCCCACAAACGGTAGCAGGTGGTGCTCGCACATCGAGTACAGCTCGATGTCGCGCACCAGAATCATGTTGCTGTGCGGCTCCTCGAAGATTGCGTCTCCGATGACCGTGCGCGCGTCCTGACCGTAGCCCTGCATCATGAACTCCATCGCGCGAGCAACACGCTCCGGCGTCTTGAGCAGACCTTCCCGATCCGGGTCTTCACCGGTCAGCTCCAGTTGCCGGCGTACCAGGCTCGCGTATTCCGCGGTAAAGTCGGAGCCCGTTTCGTGCCCCGTGTCGGAGTCCGAGTGGGGCGAGGGAGCGAGATCAGTGTCCGCTATATTCCACAGAGTTATTGTCTGTCTCCCAGAGGACGAGCCGCCTGAGCGTGCATGGTGCCACTTTGGATTCGAGAATGCGCCAGAACACGATGATCATGTTCTCAGCGGTAGGGATCACACCACGCATGAACGGGACGTCGATGTTGAGATTGTGGTGATCGACGGCGTCAACCACCTCGCGCTCCACCACCGCCTTGAGGCGGCCGAGGTCCATCACGTAGCCGGTGTCGGGGTCGACGTCGCCGTCAACGGAAACGTCCAGCGTGTAATTGTGCCCGTGGCCGTTCTCGTTGTTGCACTTGCCGAAGATCTCGCGATTCTGCTCTTCGGACAGCGCTGGGTTGTTGACACGATGCGCAGCGTTGAATTTGAGCCGCCGCGTGACGGTGACTTTAGGCATGCGCCCTCCCGACGCAAAAAC
>JBPCNJ010000299.1:0-9610 GCA_051001375.1 Gemmatimonadaceae bacterium | reverse complement strand
TGGGAGATCTGTTAAAGCAGCTCAGCAGCGATTCAGCCGAGTTGATCCAGCAGGAAGTGAATCTCGCCAAGGCCGAGCTCGCGCAAGCGGGTAGCGTCCTAGCGCACGATGCCATGAAGGTAGGCATTGCTTTCGCACTCGCCTGGACGGGCATGCTGGCACTGACAGCGTTCATCATCGTCGGGCTCGGCGACCTGCTCAATAATTACTGGCTGTCAGCTCTGATCGTGGGTGTGGTTTTCCTTGCGATCGGTGGCTTTCTGGCGAAAAACGCTATCGCCGACGTCAAGCGTCGTGGCCTCAAACCGGAGAAGACGATAGCTTCGCTCCGCGAGGACGCAACGTGGGCGGGACAGCAGGCGCGAGAGATGAAGCGTGAACTGACGGCCGACACACCGGCCGTGAAACCCAAGCGATAGGAGGATCAATAATGGACAACGCGAATAAGAATCCGCAGCCCAACACCGGACGTCCGCCGACCACCCCGGCTACTCCGACCAATCCGGGTAATTCGGGTACTCCGGCTGCCAGCACGCCGCGGCCGGGAGCCCAGGGCGCCGCGGGCGGTGGGCAACCGGCCACTCCTCCAAACCCAGCCACTCCGCCAGCCAACCCACCAGGGCAGTCAGGTGGCATGGCCGGCCAGCAAGGCAGCCAGGGTACACAGGGCGGAAACACGCCGCAGCAAGTCAAAGACTCGGCCAAGCAGCTAGCGTCGGAGACGAAACACGACGTCGGCTCGCAGCTCAAGTCGGGCGTCCAGGCGGGTAAGAGCCGTGCCGTCGGCGCGCTCAGCGGGGTCGCTCAGTCGCTGGAGTCGTCGGCCAAGCAGATGCGGGACCAGAACCAGGACGGAGTCGGTCAGTATATCGACCGCGCCGGCCAGCAGGTACAACGGCTTGCGGACTATCTGGAGAACACCGACATCAGCGATATGGCCGATCAGACGGAAGACTTCGCCCGCAAGCAGCCGGCGGTTTTCTTGGGCGGCGCGTTCGTGCTCGGCCTCGTAGGCGCGCGATTCCTCAAGAGCTCGCGCCGTCAGGAAAAGCACGACCAGCAGAACGGGCGCGCTGGCCTCAATATGGGCTCGTCAGCATCCCGCGGCTCGGCCAGCATGTACGACCGTGAGCGCTCGATGACCGACTCCGGATCCACCGGCCCAGCTGATACAGCGCGTGGCGGAATGACAGGCGGGTCCATGACCGGAAGCTCAATGAGTGGTGGCACAATGACAGGTGGCGCAATGGGTGGCGCGAGCGCTGGTGGAACCAGCGGAATCAGCGGAACCGCTAGCCAGGCGGGATCGTCCACAGGCGCACTAGGCTCGACCGGTTCGGAGCGCAGGTGATCCCGACGCCGGAGGGGCAGATGGCTGGCGACAGTAACAGCTCTCGGGTGGACGACGAAGGTCGGTTTGGAGATAGCGCGAACGCCCCCAGCGCCGACTCGGGGCAGGAACATCCGAACGCGATCCGTGCTGAGATCTCAGACACGCGCGACCGCATGAGCACCACTCTGGACGCTATCGGTGAGCGACTGAACCCGCATCACGTCAAGGAGCAGGTCACCGAGCAGGTGAAGGAAAGCATCGACCACGTAAAGGACAGTATCAGAGGAGCCACCATCGGGAGGGTTGAGGACATGGCGCATCAGGCAGCAGATCGAGTGAACGAAACCAAGCGCGGCATAGTCGACATGGTTCGGGAGAATCCGATCCCAGCCGCAATGGTGGGAATAGGACTCGGGTGGATGATGTTGAACAGCGGTAGCAGTGACTCAAACGATGTCAGCCAGCGCTACGCGAGTGCCGACCGGAGTCTGCGCAACAGGAGCATGCAGCAGGGGTCCGGGCGTGGGTACGGTGGTAGCTCGTACGGCGGTAGCTATGCCAGTGGCTCTGGAAGCAGCGGCTACGCAGACAGTCACGGCAGTCGCGGCCAGGGCGGCAGCGGGTCGGGGAGCAGCGGCTTTGACAGCGACGTTTCCGGTATGACTGATTCAATTCGGGATAAGGCCAGCGATATCGGCGGCAGCGTGAAAAACGCAGCCGGTGACATGACGGACAGCGTTAAAGGGGCGGCAGGTGATCTGGCCGACCGAGCGCAGGACGTTGCTGGTTCTGTTGCCCAGGGGACCCGAGTCGGGGCTCGCAAGGTCGAAGATGCTTTCCACGACAATCCGCTACTCACTGGCGCCGTGACTCTCGCCTTAGGGCTCGCCGCTGGGTTAGCTGCGCCACGCACCCACACGGAAGTCCAGTTGATGGGCGACGCTCGCGATCAGTTCGGCGATCGCATGCGGCACGTCGCGCAGGATACCAAGCACAAGGCGGAGAACGTCGCCGAGCGCGTCATCGACGAAACCAAGAACGCGGTGAAACAAGAGGGAATGCCCTCGAAGCAGTAGGTCGCGTGCAGGATAGCTGGAACGGGGCGGGGCGTTGTTGCCACCGCCCCGTTCTGCATCCCAGCGTTATCTCACCAAGTCACGGATCGCAGCCGGCTACGCCATCGGACAGCGGCGGCGTCAGCGTCGCTGGCGCCGTGGCCCCGCCGACGAAGATGTAGCACTGCTTACCCGTATTGCTGTTGCGAATGGTCCCGCTCCAGCCCGGTGCAACGCTGCCCGCACCCGAACCGGACGCAGCGACCGACGTGCCGGAAACCATGGAATTCCCTGTTGATAGCTGGCCAGCTACAGCGGCCACAGCCGCCGAGTCGACCGGTGCGACGTATTTGCCGCCGTTATTTGCGGCGTAGCCTTCTTCGGCGGTCGCAAGGTTGCGCAGATCGCTCTTCATCAGAGCGAGATACGCCCGCTCTTTGGTCGCGGTGAACTTTGGAATCGCAATCGACGCGAGGATGCCGATGATCACCACGACAATGAGGAGCTCGATGAGGGTGAAACCTTTTGTGTTACGCTTCATTCGCCTCCTCCTGAGGAAAGTCTGGCCGCCAATAACCCAAAAGCAAACGCAACGCGCGAGCCACAACGACGTGCGCGCGTAAGTCGTTGCGGCCTACTTGCTTACAGCGCAACAACTCAGCGCGGCGACAGGCTGCCCGTAGGATTCTGCAAACCCTGTGGCATTTTGCAATGCAGATCGTAACTTGGGTGCTGCGCGGACAGCGTTGGGCGGGTTGCTGCCATGCAGGCATGCATCCCACTCGGGTCATTTCCCAAACACTTCGGAGTAGTCGTGAGAATCATTCCGCCTTCTGTTCATCGTGCACTCGACCTCGTCACGGTCGCGATATTTGCGCTCGCCCCAATTCTGCTGCGCCTGAGCGGCCCTCCGGCCTATCTGTCGTACGCACTCGCCGCGATCCACCTTCTTCTTACACTCGGCACCAAGTTTCCGGACGTCGGTGCGCGTCCCGTACCGCTCAAGCTGCACGGAATTGTTGAGCTTGTAGTCGGAATCGTGCTGCTGGTACTGCCGTGGATTGTGGGCTGGGTCGGGACTCCGCGTGTTTACTACAGCGCTATGGGCGTGATCATTCTCGTCGTATGGGCGCTGTCCAAGTATGATCACGTCCACCGTGATGAGTGAAACAACACCGTGTAGCCGAGCTCGACTCGGCGTTTTTCTGAGGGCTATGCTCTGACGAGCGATGTCGCGCGGCTGGCCATCTTCGCGATCACGTACGCACTGGTATCTCTCAAGGAAGTCCCATTCTTCAAGCTCACCCGACCGGCGACCGCGCTGCTGGGCGCCGTCGCGATGATAATCCTGGGTCGCTTTCCGCTGCGCCAGGCGTATGCAGCGATCGATGCGGACGTTCTAGTGTTTCTCGTGGGCGTGATGCTGCTGACAGCGCATCTGGAAATCGGCGGCTTTTTCGATTCGGCGGCGGCATGGCTGGCGCGCCGCTTCACGACTCAGCACGCTCCGTTGGCCGCGGTCGTCGCGGTCAGCGGAGTTCTTTCGGCCTTCTTCATGAACGACACAATGTGCCTAGTCCTGACGCCGGTCGTGCTGGCAGCGTTGCGTCCGTCCGGAGCGCGTCCGCTGCCGTTCCTGCTCGCGATCGCGCTGGCCTCCAATGTTGGCAGTGCGATGGCGATTACCGGGAACCCGCAGAATATGCTCATCGGCGTGTCAAGCGGGATTGCGTTCGGCCGGTTTCTGGAAGCGCTAGTACTGCCGTCGATGGGCGGCCTGGTGATCGTGTACGGCGTAATCGCGTTTGTTTGTAGAAACGATCTCGCGGCCGCGTCCGTCCAGGTGCAAGTTCGATCCGGCACCGCTGATGTGCCACGCACTGAGCCCATTGCCATTGCGCCGGAGCATGAATTCGATCGTGCGCTCGTAACCAAATCGCTGATCGTTTTCGCTGGAGCGCTTGTCGGTTGGCTTTCGGGCGCGTCGCTGCCACTGGTGGCGATTGCCGCCGGCGCAATTCTCCTCGGTATCGCGCGTCGGGATCCAACGCCGGCGCTTCAGCGCGTGGAGTGGCCGCTTATTGTCTTCTTCGCCTCGCTCTTTGTCGTGACCGCCGCGATTCAGAATACGGCACCGGTGCTGGGGCTGAGTGCCCTCGCGATTCGACAGGTGAACGGTGGACCGTGGCGCGAGGCCAGTGTCGTGAGCGCGGCAATGTTAGTTCTATCCAACGTCGTGTCCAACGTTCCCGCTGTGCTTCTATGGATTCCTGTAGTTCCCAAACTTCCGGATCCGCGCTTCGTGTGGTTGGTGATGGCAATGAGCTCGACCTTCGCTGGGAATCTCACTCTGTTGGGATCGGTCGCGAATCTGATCGTGGCCGAGAGAGCGCGCGGCAAGGGCGCGTCGATGGGATTTGTGGAGTATCTGAAGGCCGGCGTTCCCGTGACACTGTTGACGCTCGCATGGGGTATAGCGATGCTCGTTCTGTTCCACTAGAACGTCGTCCGTGTAGCGTCGAACGGGGGACCAACCATGAACCAACATCTTCCAACTCAGTGCGATATCGCGATTGGTGCTGCGCTTCATGTTGCGCCGTATACCGGAACGGGCCATGAGTGGGACGATTTCGTTCGTGCGCAGCCGGGGTGGTCACACTGCCACCTGTATGGTTGGCGCAACGTCATGCGCGATGCGTTCGGGCACGACACGGTTTACCTCGCGGCGCGTGTACACAGCCAACTCACGGGCGTCCTTCCGGTGGTCCGAGTAAGGAGCCGGTTATTTGGTCGCTTCCTCGTGTCGATTCCGTTCGCCAATTACGGTGGACCGCTCGGCAGTGATGATGCAATTCAGCGCATGGTGAGCCTCGCCGCGCGTATCGCCGACGCTGAGCGCGCAAACGTACTGGAGCTACGCAGCCGCTACGCGCTCCCACTATCGCTTCCGGTGTCGCATCGCAAGATCACGGTTCTGCTGGACATGAGCGGCGGCGCGGATGCATTATGGAAACGACTGGACGGCAAGGTGCGCAGCCAGGTTCGTCGGCCACAGAAGGACGGTGTCACGGTGCGAATGGGCGCCGACCAGGTAGATCCCTTCTTCCAGGTCTTCGCCCAGCACATGCGCGACCTCGGCACTCCCACGTATCCGCTTTCGTTCTTTCACTCAATCGCACGTGAGTTTCCCGACGACGTGCTCTTCGCTGTAGCGTATCACGAGGGTAAGGCGATCGCGTGCGGCTGCGGTTTCCGTTGGGGCGATGAGTTCGAGATTACCTGGGCGTCGGCACTGCGGGAGTACAACAAGATGTCGCCCAACATGCTGGTTTACTGGGAGCTGATGCGAGCCACCGCTGAGGCCGGCGCCACGACGTTCAACTTCGGCCGGTGCACGCCCGAGAGCGGCACCCACAAGTTCAAGCGCCAGTGGGGCACCACCGACGAACAGCTATGGTGGTACGAACGACGGGCACCCGGCGCGTCGCTTCTTCAGGAGGGGAGCAACACCGCGAAACTCGGAGCCGATCTGTGGAAGAAGTTGCCGCTGCGCATTGCGACTGCGCTCGGGCCGCGCATAATCCGATCGATTCCGCTGTGATGCAAGTGTGTGTAGCGACGTTTGATGGTGCAAACGTCGTCGTGGTAGCTCCGCATCCTGACGATGAGTCGTTAGCGACTGGCGGGCTGATACAGACAGTGCTGGCGCGTGGTGCCAACGTGTCTGTAATACTGCTCACCGATGGGGACCGCAACCCGTGGCCCCAGCGCGTGATCGAGCGCCGGTTGCGCATCGATACCGACGCACGCGCGCGCTGGGGAAGCCGTCGCCGCGCGGAAGCGAAGCGAGCGCTGGCAATACTTGGTGTCAACGCATCGGCGATTCACTTTCTGGGCTGGCCCGACATGTTTCTCACGGCTCGCCTCATGAGCGGCGCGTGGGAGGCGACGCGGGAGTTAGCCGGCCTGTTTACGCGGCTCTTTCCAGCGACACCAGCGAGCAGTTTGCTGGTGATTCCCGCACTCTCGGACAGGCACCCGGACCACAGCGCAGCGCACGTTCTTGTGGAACTGGCGCTCGCGCAGGCAGAATTGGCGCCGCACACTCTTGGATACGTTGTGCACGGGCGAGCGCATTCACCAGCGACCGGGCTTCGGGTGCAAGGCCGGTCGCGTCTTCAGAAACTGGCAGCGGTAGAGCAGCACTCTACTCAGCTCGTCCTGAGTCGGCGGCGCATGCGAAAGTATGCTGAGCGGCCCGAGCGCTTCACTTTGGAACGAAGATCTCCAGGCACGGATCTAGTTTCACGCCACGTACTGTTTTGGGATGCTGGCGCCATCTCACTTCGGCTCTCCAGGCTGCTGGTAGCAAGTAACTCTGGAGCTTGGGCCCTGGCGCTATCAGAATCGGAACAGAGTATTTCCACGAATCCCGCTGCATCAGACCAACTCACAGTGGTGCGTCGTGGTAGAGTGCTTACGCTGGAGCTACCGGCGTCGCTTCGAACAGCGGGTCCGATTTACGTCAAGCTTGCCACGACTATCGATTCTCCCTGGATCTACGACCGATGGGGCTGGCAGCGTCTGGACGCCTCGCGCTGACGTAGCAACAGCGCGAACTCATGGCTAGTGTAGCGCCAGTCCGATTCGCTCCTTCGGGCTACTCCCGGACGGCCGCTGAAGAGCGCTCCCGCTCGCATCGGTGGAGTTAAGTCTGTTGCCGAAGCGGGCTGGCGACTGACTCCACGCAGCATGGTGCCGCGCGATCCACGCCGGCACGTCCGCAGAGGCGAGCGGCTCTGAAAAGAGATAGCCCTGCGCAAATCTACATCCGAGCGCACGCAGCTCTGCGCACTGCTCGGCAGTCTCAACGCCTTCGGCCAGCGTGCGCAATCCGAGCATCTCGCCGAGCGCCAGGATTGTGCGCGTGAGTGCGGTGTCGCTTCCGCCCTTGGCCACTCCGTCGACGAAGCTCTTGTCGATTTTGAGTACGTCTATCGGAAAACGTTGCAGGTAACTGAGCGACGAGTAGCCAGTTCCGAAGTCATCAATCGCCAGTTGAACACCGAGTCGCTTGATTGCGTGCAGCCGGTGTAGCGAGTCGCTGGTGCGGCCCAGAATGGCGCCTTCGGTAATCTCGAGCACGACGGAGCTGGGAACAACGCCGACGTCATCCAGCACGCGCTGCAGGTCGGCTACGAACGAGTCATTCTGAATTTGACGACTGGAGATGTTGATGCCCATGCGCAGATGGGGTGTGGTGGCGGGCGTTTCCGCTCGAGCCGCACTGTGCCAACCGTGCAGTTCGCGGCAGGCCTGCTCGATGACCCATCTGCCAAGCTCCACGATCAGTCCGGTTTCCTCGGCCAGCGGGATGAAGCTGGCGGGCATGAGGAGGCCGCGCCGTGGATGCATCCAGCGCAGCAGCGCTTCAAATCCCTGCACCTCTCCCGAATCAAGCGCGACAACTGGCTGGTATAACTGCACGAGCTCATTGCGCGCTACGGCCAAGCGCAGGTCCGCTTCCAACTCCAGGCGATCCACAATCGCGGCGTGCATCGTCGGCTCAAAGACGGCGTAGCACACGTTGTCACTGTCCTTCGCTCGATACATCGCCACGTCAGCGTTACGGAGAACTTCATCTGCTGTCTCCCCAATCACGGCGTGCGCCAGACCGACGCTTGCGCTTACGTTTACTTCCCGGCCGCGCAGTGTAATTGCGGGCTGCAGCGCCGCCTCGACCCGCGCCACCACCTCCAGCGCCTCGGTTCGGGTGGCGAGCCCTTCGAGAAGGATCGCGAATTCGTCGCCGCCCAGCCGGGCAACGGTGTCGTGTGCTCGCACTGACTGACTGAGTCGTGTCGCAACCACTTCGAGCAGGCGATCTCCCTCGGTATGCCCGAGGCTATCGTTCACGGTCTTGAAGTTGTCCAGATCGAGAAAGATCACTGCGACCTGATCCCCGCGGTCAATGCGCTCCAGAGCGTGCGTCACGCGATCGCGAAAGAGCGACCTGTTCGCGAGGCCGGTGAGCGGATCGTGGAAGGCGCGATGCGTAAGCTGAGTTTCAAGTAGCTTGCGCTCGGTAATGTCAACAGCGAGGCCGAGCGTGCCTTCGATCTCTCCGGACTGTCCACGCAGCGGCTCGACACTGCACGTGAGGCTACGGCCCATCCACTCGAACTCGAATGAAGCAGACTGACCGTGCAGCGCCATGCGAGTCGCACGTACGGGAGCGCCACCGTGCTCGCCACTTCCGAAGTAATCCTGGATGAGCACTCCGACCAGTTCGTTCGGTCGAAGCCCTATGGTGGTTAGGCCCGCGCCGAGCCCGGAGGTAAACCGGGCGTCGCGATCCGTGGCCCAGAGGATGGCGGGGATCTGCTGCATCACGAGCCGAAGCCGTGCCTCCCGGTCGAGCAACGCCGACTCTGCAGCGCGACGTGCTGTTACGTTGCGCATCACGGTCTGCACCGCGGGAAGCCCGTCGTGCTCTATCAATACGGAAAGGGCTTCCACATCGGCGGGCGCGCCGTCCACCGTGACGATACGGTATTCAGTAGGTCTCGTTTCAAACTCACCCGTCAATCTCGCACTGATCGCGCGTGTAACTCGCTCGACGGAATCATGGTGCACGAAGTCGAGGAGCGAACGTCCGACGATGGCCGTTGGTTCAGCGCCCAGCAGTAAGGCGCAGGTCCTGTTGATGTAGAGGAGGATTCCGTCGCGATGCACAATGATTGCTTCGGGGGAGTTCTCCACCAGTAGGCGATAGCGTTGCTCTCCTGCGCGGAGCGCTGCTTCAGCTCGCAACTGGTCCGTAACGTCGCGCGAGACGCCCACCAGGCCCATGATGTTGCCGTCGGCGTCCGTCCACGGGCTCCGTGTCGTGGTAAAGCTTCGCGTCACGCCGTGCACGTCAATTAGGACCGCCGTATGCGCCGACGCAACTCCGGTTTCGAGCACAGCGCAATCGCGCGCTCTGATCTCAGCGGCGCTTTCGGCCGAGAACAGGATTTCGTCGGTACGGCCCAGAATCTCTGCGGCGGAGATGCCGAGCATGCGTGCCCCGGCGCTGTTTATAAGGTGGTAAACGCCGTCGCAACCCTTGGCCCATACGGCGTCCGTAGTTCCTTCCGTGAGCGCCCGCATCGTTGCCGCTTGCTGTCGCAGCGCCCGGTCCGGCTGTGTGCTATCTGCCGTGGAGTGTTCGGTGGTGGAG
>JBPCNJ010000298.1:0-25689 GCA_051001375.1 Gemmatimonadaceae bacterium | reverse complement strand
GATCCTTGGAATCGTCGCGGCCGCGCATCAGTTCGCCATTCTCAACGCGGGCGTAGTGACCGGTTGCGATCCATTGGGCGTCGATGGAATCGGCGGTGCGCAGGAGATCGCGAAATTTGGTGAAGGTGTTGCACCGGACGCATGGGATCGGCGTCCGGCCGGCAACGTATTCAGCGACGAAATTGTCGACCACGTCGCGCCCGAAACGATCTTCCAGATTTAGCACGTAGTGTGGAACGCCGAGGCGCTCGCACACGCGGCGCGCGTCATTGACGGAATCGAGCGAGCAGCACGGGCGATCGGGCAGCTCCCGGCCGTCGGAGAAGAGCTTCATCGTCGCACCGATGACATCGTAGCCGCGCTGGACCAGGAGTGCGGCGGCCACCGAAGAGTCCACGCCGCCCGACATCGCGACAAGGACACGATTGGAGAGCATGACGAAATCTAAATCGACGCGCGGGTGGGAACGCGTTTTGACCCGCGTGCGCTCACTTGCACGTGGTCACACCGGTGCCAAGTGGCGAATCGGAGTGAGGTTGCCGACTACTGCTATCCAGTGACTCGGCGGAGTGCATTTGTTGCTGGAATAATTCGCGACGGTCGCTACAGAGCAGGGTCAAACACCGCTCTGCTCGCATCCAGCCGCGCCGGCTCGATGCGCTGGCGCTGCTCCTGCGCGCGCTGCGCAAGGTGATCGTAGTCCGCGCCTCGGAGGCTCGGCGTCTGCACGGCGGCGGCGCCCAGACCGTGCCACAACGCAAGCTTGCCATCGATGCCCATCGCGAGCCCATCGAGAGCTTCGAGCAGATATAGTGGTCCGTTGCTGGAGTCATCGATGTGCAACTTCAGCTGTGCCAGGCGCTCTCCCAGCCAGCCGGCGACCTCGCGCGGGGTGCTCTCGACGACGCCCAGTGCTTGTGCTAGGTCCTGCAGCTTCTCGCGGTCGGACTCGACGTCCGCCCGGACCCCGGCGATCAGGCGTGCTATATCGGTATCGGGATAGGTGCCCTCGATATGCTCCATGAGCGCAATCGCGCTCGTGGCACCAGCAAGGTGGTCGCTCAGGTACGTTGCGACGTGTTTCTGGGACATCCTGCACCTCCGGTGCCTGGGTTGCTTGCTATACGTCCTCACGATACGCCTGCACGGACCGGGCCCGCCTTCCACGCGGACACCGTTTGTAGCGGCATGCGCGCGGATCAGCAGTATCGTGCACGGAATCATTCGGCGCGATTGTCGACGGTGTCCAGCATATGGTATCCCTTGAGGCGGTATATCACTGCCGCGATCACCCAGCTCGCGGCGAAGATGCCGAGAATGAGATATCCAAGCCTGCCGAAGTTGGACGCCAACGTGCTGATGCCATCCCAGAACCGCCCACGTAGCGCCAGCTTGTCGCTTACCAAGGCGAGTGACTCGATGCCTCCGACGAGAGTAGCCACCACCACGGATATCGCCGTGATGGTGAGATTGTAGTACAGCTTCCTGATTGGTTTGGTGAAGGCCCATCCGTAGGCGCCGAGCATCAGAACACTGTCGGTCGTATCCACGAGCGACATCCCTGCGGTGAAGAGCGCGGGAAATACCAGGATGGACCATACAGGCATACCCCTGGACGCCTCGGCGGCGGAGATTCCGAGCAGACCGATCTCGGTCGCCGTGTCGAACCCCAGGCCGAAGAGAAAGCCGAGCGGGTACATGTGCCAACTCCGGCGGATCATGCCGAAGAGCGGGCGGAAGATGCGCGCGAGCAGCTTGCCACCGCCGAGCAGCTGGTTCATGTCCGCTTCGACGTAGCGTCCACCCGATCGAACCGTACGAAACGCTCGATATACGGCAGCGAGAATGAAGAGGTTCATCACCGCGATCGCGAGCAGGAACGTGGCGGAGACGATCGTGCCAACCGTCCCTCCAACTCCCCTATAGGCGGCCAACTGGGTGCTGAAGGACGCGGCGGTCGCGGCAATGGCGACCGAAGCTATCACCACCACGGTGGAATGGCCGAGGGAGAAGAAGAGCCCCACGCCGACCGGGCGTTGCCCATCCTGCATCAGCTTCCGCGTAACGTTATCTATCGCGGCGATGTGATCGGCGTCGAGCGCGTGGCGTAGCCCCAGGCCGTATGCCAGAAGTGCTGTGCCCAGGAGCAGGGGGTATGCGCGAAACGCGGCAAGTGCCCAGCTCCACGCACCCACGTTGGCAACGGCCAGCAACAGGAAGATCGCGATCACACGGCGGCGCACCGAAAGCTCAGGCGTGCGCGTGCGGCCCTTCCAACGGCGCTTGCGCCAACGACACTTCCGCTGACGACCCTGGCGCGACCGATTCCTGCGGAACGGACGCTTGCGCCGCCAACTCTTCCAGCTTCTGGAGCAACGGCGCGATTCCTTCGCCGCTGCGGGCGGAAATCTCGACTATCTCCACTCCGGGCCGAACCTCGCGGATGTTGTGGTGAGCGAGATCCCGATCGAAGCCGACCGCGGCCGCGATATCCATCTTGGTGATCACGGCGATGTCGGCCGTGTTGAAGATGGTGGGATACTTGAGAGGCTTGTCCTCGCCTTCGGTAACGGAGAGCAGCACCAGCCGTATTCGCTCCCCAAGATCGTAGCTCGCCGGGCACACGAGATTGCCGACGTTTTCAAGGAAGAGGAAATCGATGGCGGGCAGATCCCATCCTTCCAGTGCCGACGCGACCATCTCGGCGTCCAGGTGGCACACCGTTCCGGTGGTGATCTGGCGCACCTGGGCTCCTGTTCCGGAAAGGCGGCGGGCGTCGTTGTCGGTCGCCAGGTCTCCGACGAGCGCGGCGACGGCGAAGCGCTGGTTCAGCTCGCGCATGATACGCTCCAAAAAAGCCGTTTTCCCCGAGCCAGGGCTGGAGACAAGATTGACGACGAACACTCCGGCCTGCTCGAAGCGCTGCCGGAGATCGTGGGCGAGCAGATCGTTTTTCTTGAGGACGTTCTTACGGACTTCAACTATGCGTGGGGACATCTTCGTCGATCTCCATTGCGAAAAGTTCGAGCTCTCTGCCACGGATCACGTTAGGCGCCGGAGCGCCGCAGACGGCGCAGCGGAATCGCTGGACACTCTCGATCTCGCGTTCCTGGTTGCAGCTTGGGCACATCACAACGACGGGCACATCTTCGATGAGCAGCCGAGCTCCCGCGATGACCGTGTCGGCGGCGACCACGTCGAACGAGAATAGCAGCGCCTCCTTCATCACCCCCGACAGCGCGCCAAGGCGAAGATGCAGCGCGATCACACGAGCACCCGGAGCAAGGCTTTCGGATTCCTCGCACGCGGTATCGACGAGACTCATGGCGATCGAGAGCTCATGCATGGATGTGAACCCGGCGAACGGTCGTGGAAATGCAGGCTTGCATTTCTGATGCTAGCTTGAGTAAGTATAGTTCGAACAGCGCGAGGTGGTGCGGTTTATGACAGCACACGAGCGGGTCACACGGACGACGCGGAGGACGCGGAGCACTGCACAGGCGGGTGACTCGCGCCGGGTAAGTGTGCGCGTTGCCGGTACGGTGCAGGGGGTCGGTTTCCGCCCGTACGTGTATCGTCTGGCGCATGCGCTACACCTCGGCGGGTTCGTGCTCAACGACGCGGGTGGCGTTGCGATCGAGGTGCAGGGCTCGGCTGAAAACGTCGGTGAGTTTCTCGATCGGCTGCCGCGAGAGGTGCCACCGCTCGCCATTGTCGATCATGTGGCTGTGACCGATATCGCGCTTGGTGACAACCCTGGCACTGATGCGGTGCGATTCGATGTCGTCGAGACTGATCGGGCGGGCGAGGTCTCGACTCTCGTGTCCCCCGATACGGCTACCTGCGACGACTGTTTGCGAGAGCTATTCGATCCGGATGACAGGCGGTACCGGTATCCTTTCATTAACTGCACGAACTGCGGACCGCGCTTCTCGATCGTTCGCAACGTGCCGTACGACCGGCCGTTCACGACGATGGTCGGGTTCAGGATGTGCGCACGCTGCGCGGGAGAGTACGGCGATCCCGGCGATCGTCGCTTCCACGCTCAGCCCAACGCGTGCTCTGCATGTGGGCCGGCGGCGCGTCTGCTCGATGCTGGTGGCAACGTCATAGCACTGGGAAACGCGCGCGACTTCGTGCAGGCCGCCGCGACGGCGCTCCTGGGAGGGGCGATCGTCGCGGTGAAGGGAGTGGGCGGCTATCACCTCAGCTGTCGCGCGGATGATTCGGCCGCGGTGGCACGCCTGCGCGCGCGGAAGCACCGGGAGGAGAAGCCGTTCGCGGTCATGGTCCCCGACCTCCTTGCCGCGCGCGATCTGGTGGTGCTCGATGCGGCGGAGGAACGCTTGCTGACAAGCCGCGCGCGCCCGATCGTGCTCGCCGCTCGTCGCCGCGCCGGTTGTCACATGGCGGCGGGAGTGGCCGACGGAGTGGCCGACGGAGTGGCGCCGGGACATCGCGACCTCGGGATCGTGCTGCCATATACGCCACTGCACCACGTGCTGCTGGCCGACGTTGATACGGCGCTCGTGATGACGAGCGGCAACCGCTCGGACGAGCCGATCGCGTTCCGGGATGACGATGCGCTGGAGCGGTTGGCGGGCATCGCGGACTTCTTTCTCGTGCACGATCGGCCCATCCAGACGCGCGTTGACGATTCCGTCGCGCGCGTCGTGTGTATCGCGGGCGAGCGCCGGCCGCTCATGCTGCGACGGTCGCGTGGATATGTACCGAGTCCCATCACGCTGCCGGTGCGTTCGGCGTCGCCGGTGCTCGCGTGCGGCGGACATCTTAAGAACACGTTCTGCCTGGTGCGCGGGGACCATGCGATTATTGGCCCGCACATCGGCGACCTGGAGAATTTGGAGACTCTGCTGTCGTTTGGCCATGGAATCGAGCACGTGGCCAATCTGTTCGGCGTTGAGCCGGGGGTCGTCGCGCATGACCTGCACCCGGACTATCTCTCGACCAAGTTCGCGCTCGAGCGCGAGGAATCGGGCGCGATGCGGGCGACGGGCGTGCAGCACCACCACGCGCACCTCGCTGCGTGTCTGGCCGAGCACGGAGAGACGGGCCCCGCGGTTGGCCTCATCTTCGACGGCACCGGGTTTGGACTTGACGGCACGGTCTGGGGCGGCGAGGTCCTCGTGGGTGATCTGACCGGCTTTGATCGCGTGGGAGGGCTGCTGCCGGTGCGCATGCCCGGCGGGGCGGCGGCCATCCGGGAGCCGTGGCGCATGGCGTGCGCGTGGCTCGTCGCGATCGCCGACGATACCGACGATACCGACGATACTGCTGGCGCTGACGGCGCGCCTCCCACGATGCCGCCATGGCTGCGGGCGCGCGTGGATGCGGCACAGTGGGCGGCGGTGGCCCGGCTGGCACGCACGGGGCTGGCGTCGCCGATCACGACAAGTGCCGGACGACTACTGGACGCGGTGGCCGCGTTGTGCGGCATCCGAACGCGCGTGTCTTACGAGGGGCAGGCAGCGATCGAACTGGAGATGAGCGCCAACCCGTTGACGCGTGATCGGTATGGGCTGAGCGTGCGGTGGCAGAGCGGGCAACTGGTGCTCGATCCGCGCGATATGATACGCGCGGTGATCTCGGACATGATGCAGGCGTGCCCCGTCGATCAGATCGCCGCACGGACTCATGGCGGCCTCGCATATGCAACGGCTACGATGGGCATACTCGCCGCGGAGCGCAGTGGCTTGGACACCGTTGTGCTCGCTGGTGGAGTATTCCAGAACGTGTTACTGCTCGAACGCACAGCCGCACATATCGTCGAAGCAGGATACCGTGTGCTCGTTCCGGCTCGCGTGCCTCCGAACGATGGTGGCCTGTCGTTCGGGCAGGCCGCGGTTGCAGCAGCTCGAGATGCACGGCGAGTTACTCGAACGCACGATGACGAATGCACGCCAAGCAGGTGAGTGGGAGGCGGCCCGGGTACCTGATTATTGGCTAGTGATTGACAGATAGCTTCATAAGTGATATCGACAGTAAGTTCGCATCTTCTAATCAGGTGAATCGATCACATGTGCCTTGCGATTCCCGGCCAGGTAGTTGAAATAATAGACGAGCAGAATCGGCTTGCGCGCGTCAGCGTGGCGGGCGTAACACGTACCGTGAACATCGGGCTGCTGGACAGCGATGACGCCGGCAACGGTGGGGTGGCGCCCGGCGATTGGGTGCTCATCCACGTGGGCTTCGCGATTTCCAAGGTCGACGAAGCGGAGGCCGCCGCGACCCTCGAGATGCTGGAGCAGTTGGGCAATAGCTACGAGTCGGAGCTGGAAGAGTTCCGGTTGAGCGCGATCCAATGACCGCGCCCATTTACGATGGCGCGATTGTAGGGGCGACCGGCGGCCGCCAAGTTGCCGGCCCGTCGTGCAACGACGAATTTCATTGCATCACATGTTCGGACGAGGGTGTTCCGATGCGCGTTGAGGAATTGCTCGGCACGGGGCTGGCGCGGTGCATCGACGCATCGGACCAGCGGAGCGACGTGATGACCGGGCTGGTAGGCGACGTTGCCGTCGGCGACGTGTTGCTCGTTCACGCTGGGGCCGCGATCCTCCAGCTACCCGAGTCCGAGCACGGACCGGGCGAGGAAAGGGCCGCGTGAAATTTGTGGATGAGTTTCGTGACGCCGAACTCGGCCGGATGCTGTCGGAGCAGATCGCAAGCATCGTTGAGCCGGGCAGGCATTACAAGATCATGGAGGTCTGCGGCGGGCACACGCACACGATCTATCGCTACGGCGTGGACGATCTGCTGCCGGCCAACGTGGAGCTGGTTCACGGACCCGGCTGTCCGGTGTGTGTCATTCCGATGGGCAGGGTGGACGACGCCATCGCGATCGCGCGCAACCCGAACGTCATCTTCACGTGTTTCGGCGACATGATGCGCGTGCCGGGTGGGCACGGCACTCTGCTGGAAGCGAAAGCCGACGGCGCCGATGTCCGCATGGTGTACTCGCCGCTGGACGCGCTGCGGATCGCGAAGGCGAATCCGGACCGTGAAGTCGTCTTTTTCGCGATCGGCTTCGAGACCACGGCGCCCTCCACGGCGCTCACTCTCATGCGCGCCAGGGCCGATGGCGTCACCAACTTCTTCTGCTACTGCAATCACGTCACGATCGTCCCGCCGTTGCGCGCGCTGCTGGAATCGCCCGACCTGCGGCTGGACGGCTTCATCGGGCCGGGGCACGTTTGTACTGTGGTGGGGGCGCGGCCGTTTGAGTTCATCGCGCGGGAATACGGCAAGCCAGTCGCGATTTCCGGCTTCGAGCCGGTCGACATGCTGCAATCGGTGCACATGGTGCTCCGGCAGCTCGCCGAGGGTCGTTGCGAGATCGAGAACCAGTACACGCGGGTGGTGCCATACAATGGAAACCCGCAAGCGTTTCGCGTGCTCAGCGAGGTGTTCGAGCTGCGTCCGCACTTCGAGTGGCGTGGCCTTGGATTCATCGCGCAGAGCGCGCTCAAGTTGTCCGAAGCGTACCGCGACTTCGACGCGGAGTGTCGCTTCGACGTACCCGGCGTTCGCGTCGCGGACCCGAAAGCGTGTCAGTGCGGCGAGGTGCTCAAAGGTGTGATCAGACCGTGGGAGTGCAAGGTGTTCGGTACCGCTTGCACGCCGGAGCATCCGATCGGCACGTGCATGGTGTCGAGCGAGGGCGCGTGCGCTGCTTACTACAACTTCGGCCGCTTCGCGCGGACGCGTGAGTTGGTCTGATGGTCGCGCCTCCATTCAGAGCGGTCCAGCCGCCGCCGGATGAACGAGAGCGCGACGCGCTCGCCAAGATCGCGCGCGTGCGAGCGCAGACACCGCGCTTTCGCGACGAGCGCATCACGATGGCGCATGGCGCTGGTGGCAAGGCGACAGCATCACTGATTCAGGGGCTCATCGCGCCCGCTTTCCGGTCCAAGGTGCTGGACGTGCTCGACGATGCCGCTGTCATCGATGTGGCTGGTCTGGAGCTGGCGCTCACGACGGACGCTTTCGTCGTGAAGCCGTTGCGCTTTCCCGGTGGCTCTATCGGTGAGCTAGCGGTGAACGGAACGCTCAACGATCTCGCTGTCGCCGGTGCACGGCCCATAGCGCTCACGCTCACGCTCGTACTCGAGGAGGGGCTGTCGTCCGAAGTGTTGCGCGCGGAGATCGAAGCCATTGCGCGTGCAGCGGCAACGGCCGGCGTCGAGATCGTGGCCGGCGATACCAAAGTCGTCGAGCGTGGGCACGCTGACGGGATGTACATCTCCACGACCGGTCTGGGTCGCCGCGATCCACGCGCGCGGCTGTCTCCGGCGTCCATCCGTCCGGGCGATCGCGTACTGGTTTCTGGGCGGATTGGCGATCACGGAACGGCGATAATGCTGGCGCGTGGCGAGTTCGAGCTGGACGCGATGATAGAGTCGGACACACGCTGCCTCTGGCCCGCGGTAGACGCTCTGTTGGATGCGGCTGGGCCCGATTTACGCTGCATGCGCGACGCAACCCGCGGCGGTGTCGCCTCGGTGCTGAACGAGCTAGCGACAGCGTCCAGCGTCGCGATGCTCGTGCGTGAAGACCGGATTCCGGTACATCCGGCCGTGATGGGGGCGTGCGAGCTGCTCGGGATCGACCCGATGTACGTCGCCAACGAGGGCAAGCTGGTGGCAGTGGTGGCGGCCGAGGCGGCCGATCGGGCGCTGGCCGCGCTGCGAGCTGTGCCGGGGTGTGAGGAGGCGGCTGAGATCGCCGAGGTGAAGGGCGATCCGCCGGGGATGGTGCTGGTGCAGACGGCATTCGGCGGCCGTCGCGTGATGGACGTGCTGGTGGGTGATCCGTTGCCGAGGATCTGCTGATGGAATCTGCTGATGGGAATCTGCTGATGGGAATCTGCTGAGCTGAACGAACTGTTGAGGCGAAGTAAGGTCTGGAGGCAACGGTCTCCGGAGAACCCGCACGGGTGGAGGAGCGGTTATGGGCACGAACGCTAATGGCGGCGTTGACGAGGTTGATATCCTCTGGATATCAGAAGGAATGAGTTGCGACGGCGACACGGTATCGATAACGGCGGCGATGCAGCCGAGTATCGAGGACGTGCTGCTTGGAGTCCTGCCGGGACTGCCGAAAGTCAATCTGCACAACAAGGTGCTGTCGCCAACCCAGGGCGGCGAGGAGTTCCTGGCGCCGTTTCGCAAGGCGGCGCGCGGAGAGTTGGGCCCGTATGTCCTTGTCATCGAAGGCTCGATTCCGAACCAGAGAATTATCGAGGGCGACGGCTACTGGACCTCGTTCGGCAACGATGAGAACGGCAAGCCCATAACGCTCAACACGTGGATCGATTGGCTCGCGCCGGGCGCGTGGGGCGTGGTTGCGATCGGCACATGCGCCACGTACGGCGGCATTCACGCGATGGCGGGAAACCCGACCGGGTGCATGGGATTGTCCGACTACCTAGGCAAGGATTTTCGCTCGGCCGCCGGTCTTCCAATCGTGAACGTGCCTGGCTGTCCCGTGCAGCCGGACAACTTCATGGAAACGCTCACCTGGCTGCTGTATCAGGCGGCCGGTCTCGCGCCGACCATTCCACTCGATAGCGAGCTGCGTCCAACGTGGCTCTTCGGCAAGACGGTGCACGAGGGATGTGACCGCGCCGGCTACTACGAGCAGGGCGACTTCGCGTTGGACTACAACTCGCCCAAGTGCCAGGTCAAGATCGGCTGCTGGGGACCGGTCGTGAATTGCAACGTACCCAAGCGCGGTTGGATGGCGGGGATTGGCGGCTGCCCCAATGTGGGAGGGATCTGCATCGGGTGCACGATGCCGGGATTCCCTGACAAGTTCATGCCGTTCATGGACTCCCCACCCGGCGGTACCGTGTCGTCGGCGATGAGCAAGACGTATGGCTCGCTGATCCGCCGTCTGCGCGAAATCACCAACCACACGGTGAACGAGGAGCCCAAGTGGCGCCACAACGGCTCGGAGCTAACTACCGGCTACGATCCGCGCTATCCACAATCGCAAAAGGTCCCAGCAACGTCTCAGCACTAAAAGCGCAGTAACGCGCACCAAGCGCAGTAAAGCGCAGTAACGCGCACTCACACGGCACCCAGGGCAACAACCATGGCGATAACCACGCGCGAACCGATTGACAAGAGCACCCGGAAGCTGACCGAGAAGAGCTGGGATCCGATAACGCGCATCATCGGCAATCTCGGTATCTACACCAATATCGACTTCGATAACAAGGAAGTCGTTGACTGTTACAGCACGTCGTCTCTGTTCCGCGGCTACAGTGTGTTCATGAAGGGGAAGGACCCGCGTGACGCGCACTTCATAACCAGCCGCATCTGCGGCATCTGCGGCGACAATCACGCCACCTGCTCGGTGTACGCGCAGAACATGGCGTACGGTGTGAATCCACCACCTCTGGCCGAGTGGATTATCAATCTCGGTGAGGCGGCCGAGTACATGTTCGACCACACGATCTTCCAGGATAACCTGGTGATGGTGGACTGGTGCGAGCAGATGGTGAAGGATACCAACCCCTCAGTCCTCGCCAAGGCGGAGCAGACGCTTGCGCCGCATTCGGACATCCACGGCTGCCGAACGATCGCCGACATCATGCGCTCGTTCAACCCGTTCACCGGGTCGATGTACCTGGAAGCGCTGCACATCAGCCGCATCACGCGCGAGATGTTCTGCCTCATGGAGGGGCGGCACGTGCATCCGTCCACGGTATATCCCGGCGGCGTCGGGACCGTGGCGACGCCGCAGGTCTTCACCGATTACCTTGTGCGTCTCGTCAAGGTGCTGGACTTCGTCAAAAAGGCGGTGCCACTCAACGATGACATCTTCGACTTCTTCTACGACGCGTTGCCGGGTTACGAGGAAGTCGGGAACCGGCGCATCATGCTCGGCTGCTGGGGCTCGTTCCAGGACCCGTACGCTGTCGGCGACTACGACTACAAGAGGATGACGGACTGGGGTCGCAAGATGTACGTCACGCCCGGTATCGTGCTGGACGGGAAGCTGCTCACAACGGACCTGGTAGAGATCAACCTCGGTATCCGCATCCTGCTGGGCAGCTCCTACTATCAGGACTGGCAGCAGGAGCAGACGTTCGTCACGCACGACCCGCTCGGCAACCCGGTGGACAAGCGGCACCCGTGGAATCAGACCACGCTGCCCAAGCCGCAGGGGCGCAACTTCGATGAGAACTACAGCTGGGTCATGAGCCCGCGCTGGTTCCAGAAGGAGACGGGCGACTATCTCCCGCTGGACACTGGCGGCGGACCGCTCGCGCGACTCTGGGCTACAGCACTCGCCGGACTGGTAGACACGCCATACGTGAAATCCACCGGCTCCAGCGTGCAGATGATGCTGCCAAAGAGCGCGGCGTATCCGGAGATGCAGTTCGAGTGGAAGATACCGAAATGGTCCAACACGATCGAGCGTGACCGGGCACGCATCTACTTCCTCGCGTACTCGGCCGCTATCGCCTCTTTCTTCCTCGAGAAGGCAATGGGGGAGATTCATGCCGGAAAGACGAGAGTCTTCACCGACTTTACCGTACCGACCGACGGTATCGGGTGTGGCTTTCACGAAGCGGTACGTGGGGTGCTGTCGCACCACATGGTCATTCGCGACAAGAAGATCGCGAACTATCATCCGTACCCGCCCACGCCGTGGAACGCGAGCCCGCGCGATATGTATGGCACGCCCGGGCCGTACGAGGATGCGGTGGCGGGGATGCCCCTCTTCGAGGAGAACGGGCCGGACAAATTCCGCGGCATCGACATCATGCGCACGGTACGAAGTTTCGATCCGTGCCTGCCTTGCGGCGTGCACATGTATCTCGGAAACGGCAAGACGCTGACACAGGTACATTCGCCGATGCTGGGGTTGGGCGGGTGAACGATGTCGAAGCACGTGCGTTAGCGACGCGGGTTGAGGATCAACTCGCGTCGCTCGACTCGGTATCAGATCCGTCGGCGCGCGTCGTGCACGACGCGGCGTTGGATGCCGTCGGGTCGCTCGTTCAGCTGTACGGAGAGGGGCTCGCCCGAATGCTTGCGATTGTCGCGCGCCTGTCGGATCCGGCGACGGCCAGCGTCCTCGCGGCCGAGTTCACCAGGGATGAGCTCGTTGGCCACCTCCTGCTCGTGCACGACCTGCATCCAGAGCCGCTTGAGGTGCGCGTGCGACGCACGCTGGAAGAGGTCAACGAGGAGCATAAGAAACAGAGTGGCCGCGTCGAGTTGGTAGAGCTGAACGCGGTCGAGGTCAGACTTCGCGTTGTTGATGCGGGCCAGGGCTGTCACTCCACGGGCGCGGAGCTCAAGCGTAAGGCCGAACAGGCGGTGCGAGATGCCGCGCCCGAGTTGGGGCGTATCGATGTTGACATCGCGATTGATGAGGCGCCGGAAGTATTGGTCCCGCTTGTCCATCGCCGCATGGACACGATGCAGGGCAGCATGCAGGGCAGCATGCAGGGCAGCATGCAGGACACGATGCAAACCGCAATGGGATCGACCGCGTGAGAATCATGCCGGTTGATGGTGTAGCTGATGATGTAGACGTAGGGGCGACCGGCGGTCGCCCTGGTTGGGAAGCCAACGACGGTGTGGCGCGCGAGATCGGAGTACCCACCTCTCGGCTTGCGCGGCTCGCGCGCGCGCCAAGGGGCACTCCAACTATTACTTCGAGCAACGCTCCGACGGGGTGGCCGACCACAGGCGCGGGTCATGATGTGGCTAACACTCAGCCGGCGCGTTCTGACGCCGTGGGCTTTTCGGAGTCAGCCGCGCTCGCCGGCGCCGATGACGAGTGGGAGCAGTGCGAGCTCTGCGCACTGGAGATTCCGTCGGAGCACCGGCACTTGCTCGATATCAACTCGCAGCGACTGCTGTGCGTCTGTCGCAGCTGCATCATCCTGTTCGATGACAAACAGTCCGGGGGCCGTCGATACAAACGAATGCCCGAGGACGTGCGCGAGGTTGTCGACTTCGCGCTGGACGATCCGCTCTGGGAGCGGCTTGGCATTCCGGTCGACATCACGTTCTGTTTTCGTAGCACATCGGCGGACCGCATCGTCGCGTTCTATCCGGGACCGGCGGGCGCGGCCGAGTCGATGCTGCAACTGTCGGCGTGGAGCGAGATCGAGATGCTGAACCCCGTGCTCGGCGCGTTGGAGCCGGACGTTGAAGCATTGCTGATTCACCGCGCGCACGGCGAGCGCGGGTACTGGCTCGTCCCCGTGGACGTGTGCTATCGGCTCGTAGGTATCATGCGAACGGGATGGCGCGGGCTCAGTGGCGGTGAGGAAGTCTGGACCGCGCTCGAATCGTTTTTCGATGACCTCCGGCGCCGTGCCGAGCTTGTCGATCGCGCAGGCGCGCGTGTCAACGTACGGACAATCGGTAACGGCGCCCGTAACGTACGGGCGACCGGCGGTCGCCCTCTTTCTAACGGAGCATAACCATGCCAGTCGAAGACAATATAAAAGTAGGCAAGCCGCAGGTGAGCACGACGTTGCCGTCGCACACACCCGGCACGCTGGAGGGGAACAGTTCCAAGCAGCAAAAGGGTATTCTCCCGGAGCAGAAGTCCAACGCGTCACGCTCCACCGGCATCAACGCCAAGGCACGTAATCCGATCCTTCCGAGCATGCCGAATCTGTCGCCGGCATGAGTGGTCCCGCGTCGTCCATATCTCCGAATGAGGCGAGTGGCAGCGCTCCTGCCCTGGCTCCTGCCGCGGCTCCTGCCTTGACGCGCGAGGTTATTCCGTCATTGTCCTTCGCGATCGACGACGCGGGCGTGGTCCAGTTCGCCGCCGTGCCGACGCTACGGTTCGGCATCCGGATCGGGACCGAGCACGGGGAGGCCATTCGCTCCGTGATGTTGTGCGTTCAGGTCCGCATCGCGCCGGGACAGCGTGGCTACGACGACGCAACTCGCGCGCGACTGGTGGAAGTGTTTGGCCAACGGGAACAGTGGGCGACGACGATGCGTACGCTGCTCTGGACGCAGACCACGCTCACGGTTCCGGCGTTCACGGGGAGTACCACCGTGGACCTCCTTCTACCGTGTACCTACGATTTCGATGTTGTCGCCACCAAGCTACTCCACGGAATCAAGGATGGAGAAATCCCACTCGAATTCCTGTTCAGCGGCACGGTGTTCTACAGCGGGGAACAGGGCCAGCTCCGTACCGCTCGCATCAGTTGGGAGCGCGATGCGAGCTATCGGCTTCCGGCCACTGTGTGGCAGTCGATGATGGCGCACTATTTCCCCAACTCGGCATGGCTGCGTCTGTCGCAGGATGTGTTTGACCGGCTGTACGCGTACAAGACGCAACACACGCTCTCTAGCTGGGATGCCGCGGTGAGCGCGTTGTTGGACGCGGCGGGTGACCTCCGGTCGCCCGCCGCGGAGTACTGAGCGCATGGACGCGGTGGCGGCGATCGCGCGGGCGGTGCTGTACGAGGGCTACATTCTCTGGCCCTATCGGCGCTCAGCGCTCAAGAACCAGCAGCGCTGGACCTTTGGCGGCGTGTTTCCGGAGAGCTGGAGTTCCGCGTCAGGCACTAACGATGTCAGCAGCCGCTCCGCGACTGTGCTCGTCGAGGGCGGAAGCGACGCGACGGTGGACGTGCGGATCCGGTTTCTGCACATTGTCGATCGGAAGGTGGCGAGGAGTACGGCAGCCGGGTTGCAGGATACCGACGAGCTGACGATCGCGGGCGAGCGTTATCTCTCGTGGGAAGAGGCGACCGAGCGCGAGGCGGTAATGCCGCCCTGCACGCTGGCCGAGTTGGAGGCGCCCAGGACAGTCGGGATCGACATCCCAGCGGGGTGCGAAACGGAACCGTTGGTCGAGAGCGACGGTGCTGTCGCCGGCGCCGTGCGACGGAGCTGGCGTGCAATCGCGGGCTCGCTCGAGGTAGTTGCGATGCGCATTCGCCCGGAGCTATATCAACTCACGGCACGCGTGATGAACGCCACCCCGCTCGCGTGCGGTACTCGGGCCGAAGCGCTGGCTCACACCATGATATCCATGCACATGGTGCTCAGCATAAACGGGGAGGAGGGCGGGGGCAGAGGCGCGTTCGTGTCAGTGCAGGAACCGCCCGAGCCGCTCCGGCAGCTCGTCGAGAGCTGCCCGGCTGACGGGCTCTGGCCCGTGCTGGTGGGGGAAAAGGGCGTGCGCGATACGATGCTTGCAGCGCCGATCATTCTCTCCGACTACCCGCAGGTTGCGCGCGAGAGTCCCGGCGATCTCTTCGACGGCGGAGAGATAGATCAGCTCCTCATCCTGAACGTGCTCGCGCTCACCGACGAGGAGCAGTGCGAGATGCGTGACTCGGATCCGCACGCCAGAGAGATTCTGGATCGCTGTCGCTCGCTGTCGCCGGAGCAGCTCATGGCCCTGCACGGCATGGTGCGCGGCGTGGGTGAACCGCACGACGGCCGCGGGCTCAACACATTGAGTGACTTGCACGATCCGCGATGGCACACGGACTTCCCACCACTTGCAGGCCGGCAATGAACGAGGGCGCCAACGATCCCGGGTACGGTTTCTCTCCGATGCCGGAGAGTTCGCTCGATGGCTGGGCGGAGATCGGCGCGCCCGCGCCAACGGTCGCGACGACCGCTGACGGCGTCGAGCTCCGTCGCGGCGACAAGGTGCGGCTGCACCCGCGTGGAGGCGGGGATATGGTCGACATCATGCTGGACGGCAAGATCGGCATAATCGAAGGAATCGATCAGGAGCTCGGCGGCGTCATACATCTCTCGGTCACGCTGGAGGACGATCCTGGCCGCGATCTGGGCGACATGCGCTACCCGGCGCATCGTTTCTTTTTTCGCCTGGACGAGGTCGAACCGGTGCCGCGCGCGCCGGGCGGGAGAGGGCCTCGCATTCTGGTTGCCGGTATCGGGAACATCTTTCTGGGCGATGATGGGTTCGGCGTCGCTGTCGCCCGCCGGATGAGCGAGCGCTCTCTGCCCGACGGAGTGCGCGTTGTTGATTTCGGGATCCGCGGCCTCGATCTCGCGTACGCGATGCAGGACCCGTACGACGCCGTGATCATGGTGGACGCCGCGCCGCGCGGCGGCTTACCGGGGACGCTGTACGTAATCGATGCCAGTACCGACGCTGCAGGCGAGGCCACGCTGGACACGCACGCAATGGATCCCGTCAAGGTGCTCCGCCTCGCGCGCGCTCTGGGCCATGTGCCTGGCTGCGCGCTCGTCGTCGGATGCGAGCCGGAGACGGTGCTCGGTGGCGAGAGTTACGAGGACGTGCTGGTCGAACTCTCTTCGACCGTCGGAGCCGCCGTCGACGAGGCGGTGAAACTCGTCGAGCGCCTCATCGAAGAGCAAAACGCAGCATTCAATCATCACCCTTGACGAGGACCGCGCAGCATGACTGAGCACACGAAAGGAGCGAGCATGATGGGAAAAGATTCGCGCACGCAACTCGAGAAGAGCAACATGAACTCGAGCTACCCGAAGTCGAACGACGACAACGGAGGCTCAATCGCGAAGCTCCTTGGGTGGGGAGTTGCAGCCGCGGTGGGCGTCGTCGTCGCCAAGCAATGGCCGGAAGTCCAGCGGTATCTCAAGATGCGAAAGATGTGACAGCTACGGTAACCTCTGGGGGAGAGTCCGACCCCTGCATCGGCTCGACGGTGCACTCGCAGATTGACTCTCGGACCGCCGCGCTGATCGATAATCTCGTCACGCATCGCACTGCCGCTAACGCCCGTTTCTTTGCCGACGAAGCTGAGCGGATCGCTCGGCTGTGCCATGCGATGGCACAGCGATTTGCGCGTGGCGGGCGGCTGATCGCGATGGGCCTGTCACCGGCGGCACTGTCCGATGCGCGGCACATCGCAGTCGAGTTCGTGCACCCCGTGATCGTCGGCAAGCGCGCACTTCCGGCGCTGGGTTTTGCACGCAACTCGGGACCGCTCCCGCTCCAGACCGAGCTGCTGACGAGGCCCGACGACATTGTCATCGTATTCGGCACGGCCAACGAGCTGGAAGCCGACGAGTTACGCGCCGCGATTTCCGTCGCGCGCACACGCGGCTGCCTTTCCATCGCGTTTGCAGCGCTCGGTGCGGAATGGGAGTTCACGCCCCCAGAGGCTGATCCATTCATCCACCAGGAGCTGATAGAGACACTCTATCATCTGCTATGGGAACTGGTCCACGTCTTCTTCGAACACGGCGGCCTGCTGGATGAGCCACGCACGATCCCTCGCCCCGACGTCGGACCGTCCGGATTCCTGTATCCGTTCCTGACCGGCGGCGTTGCCGGCGACGACGCACGCGCCGCCGTCCTCACCGACGTTCGCCGCTCGATCATGATGAAGGCGGAGGAAGTGGGTGCGTTGCGTGCGTCCACCGTTCACGAAGGACGCGAAACACTCGCCACGGCCGCCGCCGCACTACGGGAGGTTTTCGACGCTGGAGGAACGCTCTTCGCGTTCGGCAATGGCGGCTCCGCCACCGACGCGATGGACGCCGTGGCGGACTTCCGCGAAGCCCCACAAGGATGGCCCAACCGGCGCGCGCTCGATCTCACGGAGGACCCGGCGATCCTGACAGCGCTCGCCAACGACATCGGTACCGAGGCTCTATTCTCCCGCCAGATCATCGCCTTCGCGCGCGCGGGTGACGCGGTGCTCGCGTTCTCCACGAGTGGGAGCTCGCCGAATGTGATACTGGCGCTCGCTGAAGCACGGCGGCGCGGACTGATTACGATAGCGCTCGTGGGATACGACGGCGGCCGCGTGCTCGCGGAACAGCTCGCCGACTACGTGATTGTTACACGATCCCAACACGTCCCGCGCATTCAGGAAGCACAGGCGAGCGCGTATCACATCCTCCGTGAATTAGTGGAAACAACCACAGACGACAACCACGCGCGTGCGTGACGTCGTCGACGACAACCCGTTACTGTGATGTCACGACCGCCCAGAACGATCTGCGCGTCGAATCCACACAGGCGGTGCACACAGGCCGTGCGCGCCGCCTGAGCGGCGTTGACGTCGAGCACAGGAATAGGCCGGTGATGCTCGTTCGATATGGCTGAGACTCAGGCGTGATTGTAATACAGTCTGACGCAGCATGTTCGCGCCAACCTTGATGTCGCTGCCAATCAAATTCAGATTCTCCGCTTCGAGTGAGCCGGACCATAGCGCTGAACGTCGGAACGACGTCAATGTCACGCGGTCTGATGGCCCAAGCCTAGCTTAGTTACTGCTCGATGCGGATTGTCACCGGCTCATGCGTCGCAAGCGAGCGATGGATTGCGTCGGCAAGCACGATTTCAGGATCCCCCCCGTGATCTGGGCATCAGTGGTGCTGCAGGCCGCACACGTCACGTCGAGCTGCATCGGCGTGTAGATCCCGAAAGTGAGTGTGCTGGCCACCATGTTCAGGAAGCTGGACTGTGTCTCGACTCGCGCGACGCCGTTCGTGCACTTGGCTGCGGTCTCGATGGTTGCTGGTGGAACCAAGCCGTACAAGAAGCCATGCGCCTAAGCTTTGTGGGTGGACTCGGTCCCGGCAGGGAGGCCAGTGTCGATGGTGGCGTGATAGCACCCGGCAGAGAGTAGTGCGGCGGTGCGGAGTAGCGCGCGCGAGGTCTTCGTGATCATGGGATGGAAAAGTGTGGGCGAATGAGGTGAGTGCAATCTGGGAATTGTTGCGTTCTCTCGTGTGTTGCGCAAGGGCTATCACATGATGGGAGTGCAGCGTACAGTCCTACGCCGCGCCGCGCCGTTCGCTCGCCATCGTTCTCGTTTTTCGGCTGCTCGTCGCGGCGCCTCGGCGTTGTGAACTCCTCGGATACTTACAGCCCTGCGCAACGTCAGTGCGCGTGCAACACGGCCTGCGCCGCGTTGAATCCGCACATGCCGTGTACGCCGCCGCCGGGCGGTGTGGAGGCTGAACACAGGAAAACGTCCTTGATGCTTGTCCTGTACGGGTTGAGGAGCGGCCGTGGGCGAAATACAATCTGGCGCAGCATGTTGGCGCCACCGCTGATGTCTCCCCCGATCAGATTCGGGTCCTCAGCTTCGAGTGAGCCGGGTCCGCGCGCAAAACGCTCGAGTATGATGTCGCCAAACCCCGGAGCAAAGCGCTCGATCTGACGCTCGATCGCGGCGGCCATGTTCACCGTCGATCTGTTGGGAACGTGACAGTACCCCCACAGTGTGTGCCGGCCGGCCGGCGCACGCGACGGATCGAACATGCTTGGCTGTGCGATCAACACGTAGGGTCGCTCGGCATGCTCGCCGCGCCAGGGCGCAGCTTCGGATGCGGTGAGCTCGCTGAGCGAGCCGCCGAGGTGAAGCACCATTGCCTCGCGGCACTCCGGTGACCGCCATGGTACAGGCTCCGATAATGCCCAATCCAACTTGAAGACTCCCGGCCCGTAGCGATAGCGGCGCATCGCGGATCGCTCGACATGAGAGACGCGATCACCCGCCAGCCGGAGAAATTGCGCGGGTGTTACGTCCAGCAGGGTCGCGCGCGCGGATGGCAGGTCGTCGAGGGAGCCAACCGGGGCTCCACATTCTATTTCACCGCCAAGCGAGCGAAAGTACGACGCGAGTGCGTTCGCCAGCGCTCGCGCGCCACCTTGCGGAACCGGCCACCCGACCGCGTGCGCCAGCATCCCCAACACCAACCCGAACGACGCCGATCCAGGCGACGTGAGCGGCAGCGCCGAGTGCGCGGCGATACCGGCTAGCAGCGCTTGCGCACGAGAACCCTGGAATTCGGACCGCACGAGGCCGTCGACCGACCGTATGGCCCCAACCCCGAAGCGCGCATACAGGAGCGGGTGCTCCGGCCAGTGGAGAAGCGGCCGCAGGATGTCGCTCAGGAGTTGCTCCCAATCGGTGGCGAGCGGGCGCATTAGCTGATCGTACCGCTCTGCATCAGAACCGAGTGATTCCTCCGTGGCGGCAAGTGAGCGAAGCAGGAGCGCCGGTGGCTCATCATCGAACGGATGCGCCAGCGCGGCGGGAGCTTCGATCCAACGCAGACCGTGCTCGGCCAGCGGCAATGATCGAAAGATTGGCGATGCCGCCGCGAGCGGATACACCGCCGAGCATACGTCGTGTAGGTACCCGGGAAGCGTCAGCTCCGCCGAGCGCATGCCACCACCGACCGTCGGCGCCCCCTCGCGTATGAGGACGTGCCATCCCGCGCGCGCGAGTACGATTGCGGCGGCGAGTCCGTTCGGGCCACTGCCGACCACGACGGCGTCAAAGCGAGGCGTCCGGCTCGGCGACATCAAGCTCCGTCGCTGGGATGAGTGCGCAGGTTGGAAAGGGCCTATTTATAAAGAGGGGGACAAATATAACAGCTCGGGTTTACACAGATAACGAATGGTTCACGGGAACGGGTCGCGAAACAGGTCGGCATGAAGAATGCGACGCGCTGAGGGTGCTCGAGGATGCCGCATGACGCCGCATGACGCCGCTGCAAACCGGTTTTGCGATGATGCTGGAAGTTGAGTAGTGGCTAACCTGTTTCCGAAATGGGTGACGCCTGCCGCTCGTGCCGCGCTTTTCAGTGCGATGTTGTTGGTCATAGCCATACCGGCCGCGTTCATCGGGTGGGTGCGCACGCCCAAAGCGCGTGGCGAGCATCTATTAATCGCACAACCGGTTCCGTTCGATCACCGGATTCATGCGTTCGCGCTCCGCATCGATTGCCGCTTCTGTCACGCCGGCGTCGAGCGCAGCGCCTGGGCGGGTGTTCCATCGACTCGGCAGTGTGTACCTTGCCACACCAGTGTCTGGCTCTCGAGCCGGGAGTTCGCGCCCGTCCGATCTAGCCTCGCGACCGGGAGGCCCATTCCATGGGCACGCGTCACGCAACTCCCGGACTTCGTCTACTTCAATCATGCGATTCACGTCCGCAAAGGAGTTGGGTGTGAGACGTGTCACGGTCGCGTCGATCGCATGGGCGTGGTCCAGCAGGTCGCGCCGCTGACCATGTCGTGGTGCGTTGACTGCCATCGTGATCCAACGCCAGCGCTCCGTCCGCTAAGCGCCGTGACCGTGATGGGCTGGCACCGCTCCAATGCACCCGGTGAGTCCGGCACGGTACTCGCGGCACGCTACAACGTGCGTCAGCTAACGAACTGTACGACTTGCCATAGATGATGGATGCAATGAGGAAGCCATGATGCACTCGGGCGAACCGGACCGGTCCATGCGGCTATCGGCCCGATCAGGGCAGGAGTGGTGCCGCAGCCTGAACGAGATCATGTGCGATGACGCCGTTCGCGAATCGCTAGCGCGAGAGTTCCCCGCCGGCGCCGCCGAGTGGAACGACGGCATCTCGCGCCGCTCCTTCGTGAAGCTGCTCGGCGCAAGCATGGCGCTAGCGGGGCTCGGTGGCTGCGTTCGCGAGCCTGCGGAAAAGATCATGCCGTACATCAATGATCCGGCGGATCTCGTACCCGGCAACGCCCTTCATTATGCGACGTCGATGACCATCGATGGATACGCGACTGGTCTCCTTGTGGAGAGCCACATCGGGCGCCCAACCAAGGTTGAGGGCAACCCGGACCACCCGGCGAGCCTCGGCGCGGCGGGGGTGTACGAGCAAGCATCCATCCTGCAGTTGTATGATCCGCACCGCGCTCGTGCCGCGCGATTGGCGGGCCGGAAGGCGACCTGGAATGAGTTGGCGCGAGCCCTCTCACCGGGGCTCCTCCATACGCGTGTGGGAGCGCGCGGTGCTGGTCTCCGATTGCTGCTCGAGCCTACGTCGTCGCCACTCACGGTGATGGTCCTTTCGCGCGTCGCCACGGAATATCCAGACGCACGCGTGTATTTTCATGCGCCGCTCGCCGCTATGGTTTCGCGCGACACTTCGCGCTCGATACCTGGCACGGCGCTCGATACGGCCCTTCACACGGCACTCGTTCCACAGTTCGATTTTTCACGCGCCGCGGTCGTGGTTTCTCTCGACGCGGATTTCCTGTCCTCCATGCCGTTTCATCTACGGTACGCGCATGACTTCGCTGCGCAGCGGCGCGGTATGATCGCGGCCCAGTCGAGCAACAGGCTGTATGTGGCCGAGCCAGCGCCGACGCCCACCGGTACACTCGCCGATTATCGGCTCGCTGCATCACCCGCCAGCGTGGCGGGCGTCGCGGCGGCGCTCTCGGAAGCAGTCGAAATCATCACGCACGCGCAGAACGCGCAGAACAACGTGTTGCGCGACGTGCCGCGCGTTGCCGCGGCGATGCCCATCAGCGCCGCCGCTCAGGCGTGGGTCGATGCTGCGGCACGCGATCTGGTCGCACACATGGGCCGTGGGATCGTGATCGCCGGGCCACGCCAGCCAGCGGTGGTGCATGCGCTCGCGCTGGCAATCAACACCTCGCTCGGGAATACAGGCCGCACGGTCTGGTTCACGCGCAATCCGGTCTGGCAGGCCGGTGCGCCAACTCACGAACTCAGCGGCCTCCAGGCTGAGATCGCGTCCGGGCAGGTAGATACGCTCCTGATCCTTGGCGGAAATCCGGCGTACAACGCACCCGCGGACCTGCAATTCGATCGCGTTTTGCGCTCGGTGCCGAATACGGTATACCTGAGCGAATACGAGAACGAAACGGCACGCGCTGCGGCGTCATTCGTGCCAGCATCGCACTACCTGGAGTCATGGGGCGATGCCCGGGCGTACGACGGCACCATCTCCAGAGTGCAGCCACTCATCGCGCCGCTGGATGGCGGTAAAACGCGCGATGAACTATTGGCAGTGGTTGCCGGCATGGGCACGGTGAGCGCGCATGACCTGGCGCGTGAGTCGTCTCGCGCAAGCCATGCCGGCGCCGGACCGTTCGACGCGTGGTGGGACGAGACTCTCAGGCGAGGAATCGTTGAGGGGTCCGCGTTAGCGCGCACGTCAGCAGCGCCTGCCCGCAATACGATCGGCGCGCCGGCCGCAGGAGTTGCGCCCGCGGGCGGGTCAGCGCCATCACGATCCGCCGGCGATGCCAACTCGATCGAGCTGGTCTTTGCGCCGAGCGCGGCGGTCTTCGATGGCCGGTTCGCCGACAACGCGTGGCTGCAAGAGCTGCCGGATCCGATCACCAAGCTCACCTGGGATAACGCGGCTCTGCTCAGCCCCGCGCTGGCGGCGCGGATCGGCGTCGCGAGTGGCGATGTCATAACTGTACGCGCGCGTGGCCGCTCGCTCGACGTCCCGGCGCTGATCGTTCCGGGCCATGCCGACGCTACTGTCACGCTTCCACTTGGCTACGGTCGCGCTGGTGCCGAGGCGGTCGCGCGCGGAGTCGGGGTGAACGCGTATATGCTCCGATCCAGCGATGCGCCATACGTCGAGGCCGGCGTTGTTCTCGCTCGGACGGGGCGAACGCATCAGCTCGCAGTAACTCAGACACACTGGACGCTCGAAGGCCGCGACATTGTGCATGAGGTGGCAGTCTCAGACCTCGCGCGCGTACCGGGCGCGGAGCACGCGAGCGCTACTCCTCCGCGTCAATCACCACGTCATCCGCTCACGTTGTATGAGCCGCCGGCGCCCTCCGCGGCAGGCTTCGGTCGCGACCAGTGGGCGATGACAATCGATCTCTCCCTGTGCACTGGATGCAGCGCGTGCGTCGTCGCGTGCCAGGCGGAGAACAACGTCCCGGTTGTGGGTAAGGCGGGCGTTCTCCAGAGCCGAGAGATGCAATGGCTGCGGATTGACCGGTACTATGAGGGGGTAGCCGAAGCGCCCCGGATGATCTCGCAGCCAATGCTGTGCCAGCACTGCGAGAAGGCACCGTGTGAGTACGTCTGTCCAGTAGAAGCTACAGTTCACTCGGATGACGGACTCAACGAGATGGTCTACAATCGCTGTGTCGGAACGCGCTTCTGTTCCAACAACTGCCCGTACAAGGTGCGGCGCTTCAACTGGTTCGACTATACATCCGAGCTCGCCGAGACAGAGCGGATGGCCATGAACCCGGAGGTGAGCGTACGCGCACGCGGTGTGATGGAGAAGTGCACGTTCTGCGTGCAGCGACTACGACGCACGCAGATCGACTCCGAGCTGTCGGGTGCTCCGCGTACCGGGCCGGTGATGACGGCGTGCCAGCAGACATGTCCCACCCAGGCGATCGTCTTCGGCTCGCTCACCGATCCGAATAGCGATGTGACGCGATTGCGCGACGACCCCCGGAGCTACGCCGTGCTCGACGAGCTGGGCACGGTGCCGCGCGTACACTATCTCGCACGCGTGACGAGCGCCGCAACACCGACTACACCGACTACACCGATCGAACAGACGCCTTCGTCGCTCGGGCCAGGGGATCAGCCGCCTTCATGACAGCTATCGTCGATATCAGTGATGACGACGTAGCAACTGCCCGCGCTCACGCTCGGGCAGTGCTGGGCGAGTATCCAGTGATGCGCGGGTTCCCGGACGAGGTCGCTCTGACTGCTCGCCTTGTCACACCGGTCTGGACGAGGTCGCGCAGCTGGTGGCCGCTCTTTCTCGTGTCAGGGATGCTTTCGGTTCTGTTTCTGATCGCGATCGGCATAACGCTGGTTCAAGGGATCGGCGCGTGGGGCAACAATATCCCGGTCGCATGGGCTTTCGGGATCACGGACTTCGTCTGGTGGATTGGCATCGGGCACGCGGGGACATTCATCTCCGCTTTTTTGCTGCTGCTCAACCAGCGGTGGCGCGCGTCGGTCAATCGCGTCGCGGAGGCGATGACGTTGTTCGCCCTCGTGAACGCATCACTCTTCCCGCTTCTGCACCTCGGCCGGCCCTGGTTCTTCTACTGGCTCGTGCCGTATCCAGCTACCACTGGTGTTTGGCCCAATTTCAAGAGCTCGCTCCCGTGGGACGTCGCGGCAATTTCGACCTATTTCACCGTCTCGCTGCTTTTCTGTTATCTCGGACTCGTCCCGGATCTCGCCGCGGTCCGCGACCGCGCGCCCGGCCTGCTGCGCCGGCGCATCTACGGTATCCTCGCGATCGGGTGGCGCGGCCGCAGCCGCGAATGGCATCACTACCGCGTCGCGTACATGCTCCTGGCAGGGCTCGCGACTCCGCTCGTGATTTCGGTGCACAGCATCGTGAGCCTCGACTTCGCCATCACGCAGCTTCCCGGTTGGCACTCGACGATCTTTCCACCGTACTTCGTGGTCGGCGCCATCTACTCCGGACTGGCGATGGTGCTCATGCTGCTGCTCCCAATACGCCACGTGTTCCAGCTGCACGACGTCATCACGGATCGCCATCTCGATAACATCGCCAAGCTCATGCTTGTGACCGGTACCATGCTGGCCTACAGCTACATCTGCGAGGCGTTCGGCGCATGGTACAGTGGCGATCGGGTTGAGCGGTATTCGATGCTCGTATCGCGAACGATGGGGCCGTACGCGCTGGTCTTCTGGGCGATGACGGCGGTGAACGTGCTGACACCGCAGCTGTTCTGGTCACGACGTATGTCCACCAACCCTGTCGTGCTGTTCATCGTTGCGACGCTGGTCTGGGCGGCGATGTGGTGCGAGCGGTTCATGATCGTTGTGGGATCGCTCAGCCAGGGCTTCCTCCCGTCTATCTGGCATGATTTCCGTCCGACCTGGGTCGACTGGAGCCTGCTAGTGGGGAGCATCGGGCTCTTCTGTTTTCT
>JBPCNJ010000297.1:0-6926 GCA_051001375.1 Gemmatimonadaceae bacterium | reverse complement strand
CGCTTCTGGCTGCCGCGTTCACAGGTGGCGGAGGGAAAAGCGCGCTCGGGCGTGATGCGCTTCCCGTTCAGCATCAGACAGCGCTTTGACTACGCCGACGTGAACGGCGATGTCGAGATTCCAGCGGTGCAGCTCACCGTGATTGATACGGCGCATGGCGCGGGCGCAATTGGCGCTCGTCGCACCGCGCGCGAGGCGGCGTGTAACAACGGAGCTGTGGAGCGAGTGTCGCGCCAGACACGGTATGACAAGACCCTCGACGTTGTGGTGCGCGTTCCCTGCGACAGCACTGCACTGGTCACTTCATCGTCGCTCCCAGAGTCTATCTACGACACGCCGGATACGCTCTTCAGCAACGCCGAGATGGATGCGCTGGTGGCCAGCGCTCTATCACTCGGCCGTCAGGCGGGGCTGGTGCAGCGGCCGCCTACAGTGGACTGGGGTCTGGGCTTCACTCGCTACAACCGCATCGAAGGACTTTCAACCGGGGTGGAGCTGCGCCAGGACATCGGCAACGGCTACACCGCTCGCGCCCTTGCGCGACTCGGAATGGATCGATCGCCGAACGGTGAGCTCGGTGTGTCACGCAGCAATGGCAGGGAGAGCTACACCGCGACCGTCTACCGTCGGCTCAATTCCGCCAATGATTGGGGTCGCAATCCGTTTACCCTTGGCGCTTCACTGTCCGCGCTCCTCTTCGGCCACGATGACGGCGTGTACTACCGGTCCTGGGGCGGAGAGATCGTGCACGAGCAGGCGGGCGGTCGGGTGGATGACTGGCGCGTTGTCGCGGAGCGACAGTTCGACGCTCGCGTGCACAGCCGCTTCTCCGTGATCGGCAAGCTCAGCGACAGATATTTCCCCGACAACATCGACGCGACTAACGGCTCGATTGTGGGCGCCGAGGCCCGCAAGCGAGGGTCGCTCGGTACCGACCCGCTTGGACTGCGCGCCACGAGCGACGTCCGGCTGGAGGGAGGCGCCGGGTCTTTTGGCTACGCGCGGGGAATGGCCGACGTGACCATAACGCGCCCGGTTGTCAGTACGCCTACCGGTGCACTCCATGCCGCGCTAACGCTGAGCGGCGGCACCTCCGTCGGTAGCGTTCCGACGCAACGTCTCTGGTATCTTGGCGGATCTTCGACGGTTCGCGGTCAGGATGCAGGTGTCGCTGTGGGCGACGCGTACTGGCTGTCGCGACTGGAGCTTGGGCTCGGGACCGTCGCTGCGAAGCCGGTTATTTTCGCCGATCTTGGTTGGGCTGGCGACCGGAGCCGGTTGACTGAAGCGGTGGTTCCGGTGAGTGGCGCGGGTGTCGGCGCGTCGTTTCTGGACGGGTTGGTACGTGTGGACCTGGCCAAGGGGATCCGTCCCACTGGCGGCGTAAAGGCGAGCCTGCATCTGGACGCCCGGTTCTGAATTGGCTAAATTGAGAGGTTGCATCTGTTACATCAATTTGGCCGTAATTCCGCCCCGGAGGGCACATTTCCAAGGAAGATCTGATTGAACTCGAAGGAACCGTCAACGAGGTTTTGCCGAGTACTTCGTTTCGTGTAACGCTGGACAATGGTGCGCACGTCCTGGCCACCATTGCTGGAAAGCTTCGCCGCTTCCGCATTCGCATACTTGAGGGCGATCGTGTAACGGTAGAGGTGTCGCCGTACGATCTCACGCGTGGCCGCATAACATATCGCCACAAGGCGTAGCTGGATCTTGCTGGCCTAGTTGCTGGCCGGTTATTGGTGTTCTGTCGGCGCATAGTTAGTCCACTGCCGACCCGCTAAAAGTAGTTGAGGTGCACCTGACGCTCGGTGAATCCTACTGAGTACGCTGCTGCACATGTCGCGTTCCTCTGTAAACATCTGTAGGAAGGCGCGCTCTGGGTTCGAAACAGTTGCTCCTGGGCGGCACGAGCTTTGCCCAACATACCTGAGCGCAACAAACATATAAAGAAGGGAAAAACAATGCCCGTTTCAACAGCACGCGCCGCCACCTCGGTGCGGCGCGCGGTACCTCTTATAGTCCACAGCCACCTGCGTTGGGACTTTGTTTGGCAGCGGCCGCAGCAGCTCCTCACGCGCTTCGCCAAGCAGGCACCAGTTTTCTTTCTCGAAGAGCCGGTGTTTGTCGACGATCTGGCCGAAGGGGTACTCGATGTTACCATGCCGCACCCGAATGTGTATCGTGCGGTGCCCAAGCTTCCCGCCGCGGCCCGTGCTGATGACTACGACACCGCGGTGGCAAAAGTGCGCACACTCGCGCTCGCCGCGCTCGGCGCGCAGAGTGCAAGTCACGGTATTCCGGCCAACGCTTTTAATGGCGCGGTACAGTGGTTCTACACACCCATGCCCGCTCCCGCGATGCTCGGCGCCTTCCACGAGTCGGGAGTCGTGTACGATTGCATGGATGAGCTGGCGCAGTTTCGCTTCGCGCACCCCGATCTGATGCGCCGCGAACGGCTCCTGATGGCGCAGTCCGACGTCGTGTTCACCGGTGGGTACAAGCTCTGGGAGTCCAAGTCCCGGCACCATCCCAACGTGCACTACTTCGGTTGCGGCGTCGACTCCGATCACTTCGCCCGCGCCCGCGATCCGCGCACCGAGGTTCCGGCCGATGTAGCTCACCTTACCGGACCGATAGCTGGATACTATGGCGTGATCGATGAGCGGCTGGATTATGATCTCATCGCACGGCTCGCCGCGAGCAACGACAAGCTGCAGGTTGTGATGGTTGGCCCGACCGCGAAGGTCGATCCGCGCGATATGCCCAATGCGCCCAATATCCACTGGCTTGGCACGCGCTCGTACGATGTGCTCCCAAATTATGTGAAGGCGTTCGACGTCTGTCTCATGCCTTTTGCGCTGAATGACGCGACGGAGTTCATCAACCCGACCAAGACGCTGGAATACATGGCCGCAGGAAAGCCCATTGTGTCCACGGCCGTCGCCGATGTCGTACACAACTTCACCCCTGTGGTGAACGTTGCAACGACGCCGGACGAGTTCGTACACGCTGTCGCGGCTGACGCACGTCACCCGGATTCGGCCTTCATCGCCGAAGGGATATCGATGGCGCGCGCGGCGTCGTGGGAGTCAATCGTAGCATCGATGAGCGCACTGTTACTCAGCTCGCTGTCTGGACAGGTGGAGATTCCGAAGATGCGCAACGAGCGCGTCGCGGACCAGTTGGTGGAGCGCGCTGGAGAACGTGCCGCCGAACGTGCGGCCGAACGAGCGCCAGCGTTGGGCGTCGCCGCGTCGCGTGCATCTGCGTGGACGCGCCCCGACAGCGTCGGGACGCGTTACAGCTGTGGGGTGGAATAGAATGCACGGTCAACAGGAGCGGCGAGCATTACATTGACCAGCTGGAGCTGACCGGGCACGCCGAGCGAGACGGGGACATCGACATGTTGGTCTCGCTCGGTATGCGCATGATGCGATATCCGGTGCTGTGGGAGCGCGTGGCACCGGACGGTCTGGAGCGCGCACGATGGGACTGGACAGATGCGCGGCTCGAGCGTCTCCGTGCACTGGGCGTCACACCGATCCTGGGACTGATGCACCATGGGAGTGGTCCACGGTACACCAGCCTTCTCGACCCGGAGTTTCCGCGTAAATTTGCCGAATATGCGCGCGCGTGTGCGCACCGGTATCCGTGGCTTGAGTGGGTGACCCCCATTAACGAGCCGCTCACCACCGCGAGATTCAGCGGGCTGTATGGACACTGGTACCCGCACCGAAGCAACGATAGCGCGTTCGTGCGCATGCTGCTCAACGAGTGTGAAGGCATTCGGATGGCCATGCGCGAGATCCGGGCTGTGAACCCACACGCGCGTCTCATTCAGACGGAAGATCTGGGGCACACGCATTCGACGCCTCTGTTGGCGTATCAGGCCGCGTTCGAGACCGATCGACGGTGGCTAACCTTCGACCTGCTGTGCGGGCGCGTAACTCCCGACCACAGTCTGTATCGGTATCTGCGCAGGTCCGGCGCGAGCCCGGGCGAGTTGCACAGTTTCGTGGATGATCCGTGCGCGCCCGACGTATTGGGCGTCGATTACTACGTGACGGGTGAGCGCTACCTGGATGAAGAGCTTGAGAGTTATGCCGCGTGCAGCCATGGCGGCAACAATGGCCATGCGTACGCGGACGTCGATGTGGCGCGGGCGCAACCGGCCGAACGGCGCGGCCTGTACTCCTTGCTGATGGAAACGTGGGATAGGTATGGAATTCCAATCGCCGTTACTGAGGCCTACCTGTCGTGCGACGACGCGAATGAGCAGCTCAGGTGGCTGGACGAAGGATGGCATGCAGCTCAGGCGGCCAGAGACGACGGATGTGACGTGCGCGCCGTCACGGCGTGGGCTCTGCTCGGCACCTGCGGCTGGGATGAGCTAGTCACTCGCCCTGGCGGTCGCTACGATGCTGGCGCATTCGATGTGCAGAGCGGTGCGCAGGATAATGGAGAGAGTGCTATACCGCGCGAGATACCGCGCGAGACACCGATCGCAGAGATGATCAGGGCACTGGCGCGGCACGGCTGGTACGAGCACGAAGCGCTCGGCCAGCCCGGTTGGTGGCAGCAGGAAGCCGTCGCGGCGGGCGCGGTATAGAGCGCAGCTTCAGCCGCGCCCTATGAAATCGAATCGGAATTAGAACCCAAGGTAAACATGGATAAGGTAAGTCCGGGACGTATTGTCATAATTGGCGCCGGTCCAACCGGACTCGGAGCTGGATACCGGCTCAAAGAGCTCGGCTACGACAACTTCCTGATGCTCGAGGCGAGTGACAAGGTGGGCGGGCTCGCGTCGAGCGAGACCAGCGCGAACGGCTTCACGTACGACATCGGCGGGCACGTGCTATTCTCGCACTACCCGTACTTCGATGCGCTGTTCGATAAGCTCATGGGCAATGAGTATCAGGAGCTGCTCAGAGAGTCGTGGGTGTGGATGGAGGACAGATTTCTTCCGTATCCATTCCAGAACAATATCCGGCGACTCTCAAAGCAGACCGTATTGGAATGCCTCATGGGCTTGATCGAAGCTCAGAAGCAGCCGCTCGACATGTCTCGCTTCAGCAACTTCGAGGAGCTCATCTACGGCGTGTTCGGCGCCGGCATCGCGAAGCACTTCATGATGCCGTACAACTTCAAGGTCTGGGCGCATCCGCCGAGCATGATGAACAAGGAGTGGATCGGCGAGCGCGTTTCAGTCGTGGACGTGCAGCGCGTGCTGGCCAATGTGATCTTTGATCGTGACGACGCTGGCTGGGGCCCCAACTCCACGTTCAAGTATCCGCTGTACGGCGGCACCGGCGGCCTGTTTGCTCGGATTCAGCCGTATGTGTCCGATAATCTCAGGCTCAACGCGCCTGTCGCGAGTGTCGATACCGTCAACTCCGAGGTAGTGCTGCAGGACGGAACGCGGGAGCACTACGACGTGTTGCTCTCCACCATGCCGATGGACAAGCTGGTGCAACAACTGGATGGAGAAGTTCCGGAAGAAGTGCGCGAGGCGGCCGGCAGGCTGCTTCACTCGGGCTCCTACATCGTCGGTATTGGCGTCAACCGTCCGGCACCATCGCAGAAATGCTGGATGTACTTCCCCGAAGATAACGCGCCCTACTACCGGCTCACGTATCTATCCAATTACAGCCCTGAAGTCGTCCCAGATCACACGAGCCAGTACTCGTTGCTGGCCGAGGTGTCGCACTCGGAGTTCAAGGCGGAGGACCGCGATACGGTGGTTGAGCGCACGATTCAGGGAATGGTGAACACGCATATCCTGGAAGAGAGCGAGGTAGCCGACATCGTCGACAAGCACCTGATCGCGCGTGATTACACCTACCCGATTCCATCGGTCGAACGTGACGGCGCGCTCGCGACGATTCATCCGTACCTGGAGTCGCTCGGCATCTATTCCCGGGGTCGCTTCGGCGCATGGCGGTATGAGGTCGGCAACATGGATCACTCTGTCGCTCAAGGCGTGGAGTGGGTTAACCGTGTCGTCTGTGGCGATGTGGACGAGGAGCTAACGTATCAGGCAAAGCGCGGGTGTTGATGTTCTGCGTCATGCGATAGCGGAGACTGAATCATCGACGCTGTAGCGGCGCGCTAATGCTGCTAAGATGGCGTAGCAACGGATGGAGTGGACAGCTCGCGTTTGTCCAGGTTGAACGAGTGCCCAGCGCCTACGATTCCCACCCTGACCGCGCTCAGCGTTAGCGGCATACCATCTCTGCGGGTACCAGCGTTGGAGTATTTGACTCCGCGACCGTCGACGAAGGTCACTCCGCCCGCGCCTACCACGTGGCCAACATTGTCACGTAGCACCAACGCTGTATCCTCGTCAATCCCGAGCCCCATGAGCGACGGGTATTCAGCCAGAGCCACAAACAACCGGTACAGTCGGCGGCGCTGGGAGAAATGGGTGTCGATGATGGTCGGTTGCGAGATCAACCCCAGCCCCGGACCGATGTACTGCTCCACCAGCTGACCCCCCTCGCCGGTCTCGTTCCCGGCCAGCGTTGTCTTGGCGAGAGCGGCTGCACCGGCGCTGGTCCCGCCAACCACGATACCGCGCACGTGCGCGTCCCAGATCGCGGCCGCCGCACGGGTGCCGCCGAGCACCGATATGAGCTTCACCTGATCACCGCCGCCGAGGAAAATTCCATCGGCGCTGGCCAGAAGCTCGGCAACATGCGGCTGGCGAGCATGATCGCGCGTGGCCACAATCGGAATATGGGTGTTGGAGCACCCCGCGCCAGCGAAGTCGCGCCGCCACTGACGAGCCGCCGCTACAGGATCGCCCGACGCCGTGGTGAGGACGACGATGCGTCCGCCGGCTCGACCGCGTGCGAGTGAGATGAAAGAGTCCAGTGCCGCACCGTTCGGTGTTGTCCCACCACCGATGAGCACCAGCGGCGCTG
>JBPCNJ010000296.1:0-3577 GCA_051001375.1 Gemmatimonadaceae bacterium | reverse complement strand
GATCGGGTCGGAGTACACCCCGCAGGCGCTCAACAAGAGTCCGGTGATGCAGGATCATATCGCCCGTATAGAGAGCGTTACTTAGAGAAGGATCGCTTAGCGCCTGAGAAGGTACGCCGAGCGCCTTCGCAATGCAATGCAGCTCGGAGGTGTGAGTTTCTACAGAATTGTCGCATGCCATCTTCCCGAAAATTCCGAGGAATAGCTCGAATACCTGACGCAGCGCGACCTGGGCTCTACGCGCGGCTTCGGGGACGGCATTTCTCGCGTGGCTGTCATGATAGCACCCGTGAGTACTCTCCGATTCTGCGCGCCACTTCACCCAATGTTGCCTCGTCGCGTACGAGCGAGAGCCGAACGAAGCCTGATCCTCCGGGCCCAAATGCGCTTCCGGGTGTCAGGGCAATTCCGGTCTCGTACAACAGCGAACCGGTCCATTCCCAATCAGCCGCGTCAGTGACAGCATCGGGCGCGGCGAACCAGACGTACATCCCGCCTTCGGGCGCGCGCACGTCCCACCCCACGCCTCGCAGTGCTGCGACGACCACGTCGCGGCGTGACCGGTACATTGCGCGTGTCGGCGCGGTGAGCTCGGCGTATCCCGCCAATGCCCGCGCTCCGGCACGCTGAATGGCGGTGGGCGGCCCGTGCACGACGCCGGCGCGGAAGGAGAGGAATGGCTCCAACTGCATGGTGTCTCCGGCCACGAAGCCGAGTCTCAGGCCGGCCATGTTGAAGGACTTGGAGAGTGAGTGAAACTCGACTGCCACTTCACGTGCTCCCGCGACGTTAAACACGCTCGGCGGCGGGATCTCCCCGAATCCAAGCTCGGCGTACGCTGCGTCACTCACCAACACGAGATCATGCAGGCGAGCGAAGGCAACGGCCTGCTCCCAGGACGCCAGCGGCGCTACAGCTCCCGTGGGATTATTGGGATAGTTGAGGATCATCGCCCTGGCGCGGCGAAGCAGTGCCGCCGGTACATGCGACCAGTCCGGAAAGAAGTCACGGTCCGCGCGCGTTTCGAGCAATACGACCTCAGCACGCGCGACAGCGGCGGCGCGAGCGTACACGGGGTAATGAATGTCTGGGATCAACACCACGTCACGAGGCTCAAGCGCCGTGAAGAGGAACCGCGCGATCCCCTCTTTTGTCCCGGGCAGTGCGACAATCTCCCGCGCGGGATCGAACGACGTCCCGAATCGATCCATGAGATAGGCCGCCGCCGCGGCAAGGAAGCGTGGATCGCCACGTAAGGCGGGATAGCCGCAGACGTCCGGTTCACGCGTTGCATCACTGAGCGCATCCGCTACCACGAGCGGCATTGCGCCGTCCGGATTGCCGATGCTCAGGTCGATCAGCGGTCCAGCAGCACCGGTGTACGTCTGCGTGCGCATCTCCAGCTGACGGAATGCGAACCGGCCTGAAACTGACGTTGTTATCGCCATCATTCGCCCGGATCGATGTGGGTACTCGTTATGGGCGCGATGTCGGGACGGAGGACTCGAGCGTCGCCCATATATGCGTGCTGAATCTCGGCACGTGATCGAGTGCTGTATGCGTGGATGAGTGCCCTGATACAACGTGGGAGCGCGCCGGGTACATCGATTTCCGCCGCGCACAGGAGTGGGACCTGATCCCAGCCGGGAAGCTCGCGTGCCGCTGTTGCGGGAAACATGCTGCGGAGATCGGGCGTCATCGTGAAGACTGCGCTCACAACATCGGTGGCCGAGATTCCATTCGCGGCACTCATCTCTCCAAGCAGTTGCCGGGTTGAAAGTGAGATGCACGACACGTCGTCGTGGAGCACCGTAATGGCGCCGCGAATTGCATGGAGGCGTGCTCGCGAATCTGGGGACCCGGCTTCCGAGGGTCGCCGAGCCGATCCGCCAACCAGTTGTCCAGATGCTCAGGCCGGTCATGTTGGTCGTGTTGGTCATGACCGCGCATGACGATCGCAAAGCGCGTCGCGTTGTCATCACGATCCTGAACGTCTTGCGCGATGACCTGGAGACCGTACAATTCTGCCGCTTTCAGCGGAGCAAGTGCTGCGGCGCCGGGCTCGTTCCGCGCGGCAAGCTCGAATGCCGCCCCAGCCGTATCGAACGCTTCGACCGGCATGAGCGTGGGGTGCTCGGCGAAAAAGCGACTGCACTGGGCCAGCGCCGCTGGGTGGCTATACACCCGCCGTACGGACACGAACGTGGTGCCCGGTAGCGCAAGGAGAGCGAGCCGAATCGGCGCGGTGATCTGGCCGACGGTCACGACGTCGGACACTCCGGCAATTGCGTCACAGCCAGCGGTGATGGGTCCGATCGTCGTATTGTGAACGGGGATGACGGCGTGCGTTGCTTCTCCGTTCGCTACGGCATTGACGGCAGCAGCGAAGCCAGGCAGCGGAAGGAGCGTCGCGGATCCTCGCCATCTGGAGTCGATCGCTTCATCGCTGAACGCGCCACGCATGCCTTGAAATGAAACGATGGGCCGGGTGTGCGACGAGTGGGCCGATGGAGCCTCGATATTCAAGACGTGACCACCCGTGTGCTGACACCACGCTTCCGATCGAACGATGCAGGATCGTGGTGTAGCGACACACTGGAGCTACTGTCAATGACGGTTGCCGAAGCACTCCCGGAAAGAGCTTCCGGCGTGGCGAGGAAACGTCCAGCCGCGGTCGCGAATGGTGCAATGCGACGCATCAGATCGCCGAACGCCGACAGCGTGAGCGACTGCTCCCCGTCTGACTTCGCCTCGGCGGGCGCGGGGTGCACTTCGATGATGAGACCGTCGGCTCCCGCGGCGATTGCCGCGCACGCGAGCGGCGCAACCAGGTCGGCACGGCCTCCCGCGTGGCTCGGATCCACAATCACGGGCAGGTGGGTCTCTGCCTTGAGTACCGGAATCGCGGCGATGTCGAGCGTGTTCCGCGTCGAAGGCTCGTACGTGCGAATGCCGCGCTCGCACAGGATGACGCGGGTGTTGCCGGTCGCGACGATGTACTCTGCCGCCATGAGCAGCTCTTTGATCGTTGACGAGAGCCCTCGCTTCAGGAGCACAGGCTTGCCGAGCCGGCCGACTACGTGTAGCAGAACAAAGTTCTGCATGCTCCGCGCACCAATCTGTACGACATCCGCCACGCGTCCAACGGAGTCTAGCTGACTCGTGTCCATGACCTCGGTCACGACCGGCAGGCCTGTGTGCGCACGTGCTTCGGCCAACAGATCGAGTGCGGCTTTGCCGAGTCCCCGAAACGCGTACGGCGATGAGCGCGGTTTGAACGCACCGCCGCGCAACATGCCGGCACCCGCGGCTCGTACGGCGCTCGCCGTATCGAGCAGCATCGTCCGTCCTTCCACGGAGCATGGACCGGCAATTACGCAGAGCTCCCGTCCGCCGACCGTGCAGTCTGCTGTCACGTGAACGAGTGACTGTGGCCTTTGGAGTTTGGTTACTAGCGGGTATGGGTGTGCGGAATTCATGGGAGACGGCGTGTGGGGTAAAACAAAAAAGCCCCCGAAGTTGTCGGCGGCTGGCGGAGACATTGGCCGTCCCCAGTGAGTCATACTACTTCATACTA
>JBPCNJ010000295.1:0-3248 GCA_051001375.1 Gemmatimonadaceae bacterium | reverse complement strand
GGTCGACCCTGACCATTGCCACTGTTTGACGGCTGCCACAGATTAGGGTCGCGCCGTGCCGAAACAACGGCGCGACCGACACCGTCGCCGAGTACGCTTTGAGACGCTGCGGCTAATCAGCGATGTGCACCCCGCGAATCATCGTGAACACCTCTCGCCTAGGAACTGCATGAACCTCGCGACATGGAATCTTGGTCATGGACGGGCCGCCGCAGCGTGGCCGGTACTGCAGCAGAGCCAGGCTGCCGATCTCCTGTTCCTGCAGGAGTGTCCCGATCCGCACGTGCCGGAGGCTGCTTGGCAGGCTACGCCGCGTGCGTGGGGTCGTTGGACCCCGTGGGGGAGCGCCGTGATTCCGGCCCGTGGACGAATCGAGGCGGTCGAGATCGACGGCTAAGCGGGATGGGTGGTCGGAGGCAGGGTGGTCGATAGCGACCTAGAGCGCAACGGTCGCCCGCTCATAGCCTTGAGCATTCACGCCCCAAAAGGAAGTGACACTGAGCCGCGCGATTCTTACGTGAAGGAAGTGGTGAAAATCCTTGACCAGATCGGCCGACGCTGGTCCGCCGACGCCGTGGACGTGATTCTGGCTGGCGACTTCAACTTTCGCTCACTCGGCGAGCGGCAAGCGGGCGAGTCCGTAAAAACGATAGAGGAAGAGCACAGGGCGCTCGCGCAGTTCCCCACACTTGAGCTCGTCTCGTGCTGGACGACAGCGCACCCCGGTGCTCCCCTCCCGCAGACGCTGCGGTGGTCAGGAGACCGCACCGTGGGCAAGACTACGCCCTATCACTGCGACGGCATCTTCGTGCCACACGCGCGGGCCGCGGGCGTGACGTGCGAGGTGCTGCGTGCGGCCGAGTACACGCGGGCGAGCGACCACGCGCCTGTGGTCGCCTCCCTTGTTCGCCCTGCCGCCGTGTAGGCCTGCCGCGTCCGCGCGAATGGGCGCGGGCGTAGGTGTACAGGTATGTGCGAGCAGACTAAACCCGCGATCCACCCTCAAACTGGTGTCGAGGATCTGAATGGGCTCACAAGCAACGTATCACTGCACCAACCGTGACTACCGCATAGACGAGGTGATGCTCTGCCGAACGTTCACGGCGCCTGAGCGATGCGTTCGAGGGAACCGTGAGGCAATCAACGTCCGCGGGGAACTTCCGTCTGGGCGGTCTGCCCGACAGTTCGGACACACTACATTGCGGTGGGATGCAGGTTGACACGCGTCCCCGCTGCGGGCGGAAGACGCGCATGAAGGACGAGATGATTGTGTGGGACTAATCACAGGCCGGAGCACAACGACCGACGTCGAGATTTTCTCCGACAAGGTGGACGGCACCGCGAGCGACGAGTTTAGGGGGTGGCGTGCGAAACATCGCCGTGACGGCTTTTACTTGAACGCGAGTAGCCGGTACGGCTGGGTCCTGCACCGGGCCGACTGCGGGCACGCGGAGTTGGCGCGCCCCGAGAGTCTCGCAAGCCACCAGAAAGTGTGCGCCACGATGACGGCGGCACTGCGCCGCTGGCTCGCCGCTGAAGGCCACGGCACTGCGCACCGGTGCCTGACCTGCAAGCCACCCGTCCTTCCAACCGTGGCGAGCTGACGCCGGTGGACGGCCCGCTCCCCTGAGGGAAAACGCGTGCCGATCCCGCCACGGGAGGCGCGCCGGAAGCCGGTCCGCGCACGCACCCTGGCGGTGTCAGATCCTGCCTTTAGCTTCGAACCATGAACAGTTCACTGGCACCATGCGCGTGCCTCGCCGAACACCCGCTGCTTGCCTCGGAGATCTGATGGGCAAATACAATTCATCAACCTACCGCGTGCAGCCCGTGTTTGACGCGCTCCGTGCGAAGGACAAAACGGGGCGTTCCTGGCTCGCGCCCCTCCTCGAACTCCCGGGCCGTACGGGGAGGCAGCAACTCGCGCTGTCGCCAGACCGAGTGGGAGAAATTCAGGAAGCGGCGTGGAGCCCGGCCGAGCGGGCACTCCCTCCGCCCCGAGGGCTCTTGCTGGACCTCGCGATGCACACGCAGGAGCCGAAGCCAGGGCGAAAGCGGGAACCCGGGGACGCCTGGGGCGGGGGCGAGGTTGGCGTAAAGCGACGGCTGCTGCATGCGAGAGATGCCGCGACGCAGCAGGAGGCGTGCGAGCTCCTGTTCGGGACCCGCGTCCGCTCACCCGGACTCGACTCCTGGGAAATCCTTGAGGGACCAACCTGTCCGGACGTCTACCTCCAGACGCCCACGACGATCATCGTCATCGAGGGCAAGTTCACGGAGGACGCGCCGACGACGGACACGAAGTGGATGCGCGTCCGCAGCCAGATGCTGCGGCACATCGACGCTGCGTGGGATCAGCGCGACGGGCGCGACGTGTACGGCTTCTTCATCGTGGAGGACGATGACGCCAGGGCATGGAAAACCGCGTCTGCCGACACCTTGACGCCTGAGATGGTAAGCAAGAGCCTGCCACATCGCAGTGATGCAACACAGGCCGAGATCACGAACGGATTTCTTGGCAGCACGGCGTGGGAGAAGGTCTGCGCGAAGTTTGGGCTTCCGAAGTCGCTCCTCAAATCCACAGAGGAGATCGACGCAGCGCGCAGTCCCGGTCAGCCCGGCGATAACCATGGAGCGTGAGCTTCCGCCGACCGATGGCCAATTCTCGATGTGCGCGCGTTCTGGAGCCTTGGGCGTGAGATGCCGGCGTACATCACCCATCCGCTGTGGGAGGCATACACTGAGGCCAGCCGGGCTCTGGCAGACCAGTTAAGGGTTCCGATGCGAACACTGGATCGGGCGCTGTGGGGGTACTCCAAGGCCAATCAAGGAAGACTTGGCCGACGCTGAAGGGCAGATCGCCCATCCTCTAGCGCGCTGGCGATTAAGTGGACGCGCAGCCGCCAGGTCAGACATCTTGGTTGCCCTCCACACGTCAAGGCAAATGCGATGGCGCGATCGCGCAGCGTTAGTAGCACCGACGTCAGCTGTCCGGCTCGCCGATGACGAGCATCATCTGGAGCGCACGTTCCACGTCGCTCAAACCTGCAGCGCATTCCTGATACTCTCCTTGAAGTGTGTGGAGGTGCTGCCACAGGTCCGCGACACTCGCGACTTCGACCTCATATGGATCTGGCAAGCGCAATGGGAAGGATGTAGTCAAGCGCGGTCCGAATGCGATGCACCGCCTGCTGCATGGTCTCGCGGAGATAGCTCTCCGCAGAGTATTGCACGGCGCGGCGGGGAGG
>JBPCNJ010000294.1:0-2887 GCA_051001375.1 Gemmatimonadaceae bacterium | reverse complement strand
CCCAACGGGCGAGCCACGCGGCAAAGAGAAGCGCGATCGCGCTGCAGCCGAGTACGATCCACAACAACAAACTCTGCGAAACGGTCATGAACGGTCGGTAACGAGGATAGAGAGACGTACTGCGGGGAGAATCACGAGGTCCTGCTTGCGGCGTCGCCCGCGGCGCCGCGCCAGAGGTAATAAACAGGAAGGCCAAGCAGCACGATCACCAGCCCGGAGATCGCCTGTAGCTGGGTTCCTGGAGCGAGCACGAGAATGACCGCGACGGATGCTGCAAGCAGGATGTAGACCGCCGGGAGCACCGGGTAGCCGATGGCGCGGTAAGGGCGCTCGGCGTCCGGTCGCTTGGCTCGCAGAATGAAGAGTCCGATCGTGGTGAAAACGTAGAATAGCAGCGCCGCGAAAATCACGTAATTGAGCAACTGCCCGTACGTGCCCGTCAGGCACAGTATGCTGGTCCAGATCGCCTGCACGAGCAACCCGAACGCCGGAACTTCGCGCGCGTTTAGCTCACCGGCTTTGCGGAAGAAGAGACCGTCGCGTGCCATGGCCCAGTACACGCGTGCACCGGCGAGAATCAATCCGTTGTTGCAGCCAAAAGTCGAGATGAGGATCGCGACCGCCATAATGGTCGTTCCCATCGGGCCGAAAATTACCTCCGCAGCCGCCGTCGCGACTCTGTCCTGCGTCGCATGTTGGATTCCGCGCGCCAGTACCGTCGCGCCCCCTTCCATGCCGTGTAGCGGCAAAACATTGAGGTACGATACGTTCGCGAGGATGTACAGCAGCGTCACGAGCCCCGTACCGATCGCGAGCGCGAGCGGCAGGTTCCGCTTGGGATTCTTAACCTCGGCTGCAGCGAACGTCACATTATTCCACGCGTCGCTCGAGAACAGCGAGCCCACCAGCGCGGCGCCGAACGCGAGCACGAATACCGAGGTGATCGCCGTGGGCGGATTGAAGGCCGCGCCAAAGTTGGCGCTTACGGCCGTCACGTTCCGCCCGACCGTGAGCCCAAGAATGATGAGCAGCGCGAGCGCGCTTGTCTTCACGACAGTGAGCGTCGTCTGCACCAGCTTTCCTTCACGCACGCCGCGCAGGTTCACCCAGGTCAGCACCCAGACGCTCAGGAGCGCGACAAGCCGCTGAGGCGACAGCCCCATGTCGATCGTGTCGCCCTGCCAGGTGAAGTGCACCTGTGGGAACCAGCCGTAGAGATCGGGGCCAACCGCCGGAATCAGCACCCCCAGAAAGCGGCCGAACGCCACGGCAACCGCGGCTATCGTACCGGTCTGGATCACGACGAAGAGCGTCCATCCATAGAGAAAGCCCATGAGGTGCCCCATGGACTCGCGCAGAAACACATACTGGCCACCCGCTCGCGGAAACATGGACGCGAGCTCACCGTAGGTAAGCGCACCGAGGAGCGTGATGATCCCGGTGAGGACCCACACCGCGATCAACCAGAACGGGCTGCCGACCTGTCGCGCGATATCCGCCGAGACGATAAAGATCCCCGACCCGATCATCGAGCCCGCGACGAGCATCGTCGCGTCGGTAAGCGTGAGCGCCTTGACGAACTGCGAGTCCGCGCCCGCGTCGCCCCCGCCGGCTTCGCCGCTTCCCATATGTGCTGTTCCCGAGCTGGCTCGGCTGGTATCGTCAATCATCCGCGCCCTCGGGTCCGGGTAACAGGGCCCACCTGCGCACATGCAAGCATGCACATGCGCTGAAAATTCGCGGGAATGTAACGTTTGGAAGCGAGTGAGGCTAGCGGCACGGCCCCGATCGCCGAAGGCCTCGAACTGCTTTGCAACACAAAGTACTTGACAAGCTGAAGTAACCCGACATACTTGACGAGATACGCTCCCTTCCGGACTCGATTAATGCTGTCGCACCGCCTGGCTCCCCTGTGGCTCTCCGCCGCCACGGTTTCGTCGATCGCCACCTGGATGCTTTACGATGCCAGACCTGGGCTCAACTTTTTCTTATGGACCAGTGCCGCCGTACTCGGTCTGTTCTTTGTCCTCCCCGAGCGCACGGACCGACGGAAACGGCAGATGGCACTCCCTGTCTGCTTCGCCGTGCTTCTGGCAGGCGGCGCAGGCGTCACTTCCGACTCCGGGTTCCATGCACTCATTGTCCTCACAGTCGCATCGCTGCTCGGGCTCTGCACCCTGCTCGCCGCCGCACCGCCGGAGGAGAATCAGTACGGACCGGGATACATCCTGACAGCGCCGTTCACGGCGTTCGGACGGACCGCTGCCGGTTGTATTCGAACTTGCATCGCAACGTTCGACACGATCGGAACAGGGCGCCTGAGCCCGATGATGCGCGGAGCGCTGGTTGCAGCTCCGGTAGCCATTATCTTCGCCCTCCTCTTTGCCAGCGCTGACCCGCTCTTCGCGCGCGGTCGCGACGCCATCGGCGGCGCATTCGCGACGTTGGTGGCGCTCCCCTACTGGAACGGCGACGCATGGATCGCGCGCCGCAACCTGGACCGGTTCGCGCGGACGGGGCGAATCGATGCCGCATATCTCGGCACTGGCCTCTCCCCCGACGCATACCCAACGCTGGTCACCGCGCTCCCGCTCCTCCCCGAGCCGACGCGCACTGAAGTATCAAACCGGCTGACCGTGAGGGCTCCGCGCGCACTCGGTAAGGAGGACGCGTGGTATGAGTGGAACTGGCGAAGGCGAAATGCGCGGGAAGCTCTTGCCGCGCTGCAGCACAGGATGCAATAGCGAGCGCGTTTTGATACCTCGCAGCTCAGAAAAAAAACTGAACATCCACCGTGTCCCGAATCGGAACTCCGGCGGGCGTGACCGCGGGACGGAAGCGCACTGACACCAGAGTCTCGCGCAGGCGCTTGTTGTAATCACCGTCC
>JBPCNJ010000293.1:0-6573 GCA_051001375.1 Gemmatimonadaceae bacterium | reverse complement strand
GCGCGGTACTGACCGTCCGTTCCGTGTCGTCGGCGCACCGTTCCTCACGGACGCGGCCGCCATCGCACGCGAGCTGAATGCGCTACGGCTTCCCGGCGTGCGCTTCGATTCCACGTCCCGCACCATCGAGCCCGGGTTCAAGTTCGCCGGCCAGACCATCCCGATGATCGAGGTCGTCGTCACGGACAGGGAGCGGATCAGGCCGGTGGAGGTCGGCGTCCGGCTCCTCAACGCCATTCATACCCACCACCGGAGCGAATGGCAGTGGCGCATGCCGCAGATAGACCGGCTCGCGGGCACCGACGCGCTGCGCGCCGCCGTCGATGCTGGAAACGTCGATGGTCTGGTCACACGGTGGGACGCGGAAGCGGCGGCGTTCGCACAACGCCGCGCACAGTATCTACTGTATCAGTAGTCCCGCATCAGAAATCCGCGCGCAGCCCCAACTGGGCGCGACGAGCACCGAACGCGGAGTTCGGCTGGCCATACGACGCGAGTGCGTTGCCGGCCTGATCCTGCATGCGGCCGTTGTACGCGGCCACATTGTACGTGTTCAGAAGGTTGAACACCTCGGCTGACACCTTGTAGTGCATGTTGCCGGTCGTCAGCAGGCTCTTCTCCAGACGCACGTCGATGTTGCGGTACCAGTTGCTCCCCGAGCTGGAAGGTTGGATTGTACGCTGGCCAGCCGGATCGCCGTTCGGCAGGAAATCATCCTCGAGGCTGTTGTCCAGATTCACATCCCGCCCGAGCGTCACCTTGATCCGCCGCGGGCTGGCCACAGTCGTGATGCTCGATAGCGTTATTCCCCCCGGAATGTGCGCCACCTCGGAGAGCACGAACCGGTGCCGCTCGTCACCGCCCGTGGGCTGCATGTTGTATGATGAGCGGAACGGGAACGCCGGTGCCGTGACCGCGTCATAGTCTGCCTTGTAGTACCCCAGCGTGTACGACAGCGTCGTGGTGATGCTCGGCCGCTGGTACGCAAGCGACGTCACCACGCCGTCGAACTTCGCGCGGGCGAAGTCGTCCCACACTATTACGTCACCGTAGCCCGGCGTGAGGTGCCTCGCGGCCGGCGTCACTGATTTGTCCAGATAGTTCAGGTTGAGCCGCGCGTACAGGTGCCGCACGTCCTGGTGGAGATAGTCAACGTTGAGCGCCAGCGCGTCGGTGATCTGCTGGCCTACGCCGAGTGAGTACTGGTGGTTCTCCGGCGTATTCATCCTGTTCTTCACCAATACCAGATTCGGCGTCGACTTGACGCCGCCGCCCGCTACCACCTTCCGTAGCGAGTCGACGTTCATGCTAGACGTCTGGAAGGTGTACGTGCGCTGCCCAGCGGCCAGCCGTTCCTGGAAGCCGATGAAGCTGGGGACCCGATCGAAGATCACGCCGAGCCCGCCTCGCAGGAAGGTGCGGTTGTTGTTCAACACGTCCCACGAGAACGACACTCGCGGCGATACGTTGTTCAGATCGTTCTTGCGGTCACCGCGGTTGAGGTATGGCTGCACCTGTGGCAGCGCCGCGAACGCGGGGTCATTCGCCCATGGCACGGTATAGCTGTTGTTCAGCGTGTTCAGCTCCGCATCGTACCTCAGCCCCAGGTTCAGAGTCAGTGGATGTACCGGATGCCACTCGTCGTTCATGTACAGCCCGGTGATCCAGCCGCTCAGCGAGGCCTTGGCATCGGCGGTCGTCGTCGCATCGGGGAAGCCCACACCGATCGTTGCCTGGTACGACGCCGAGCTCGTGTCGGTCCTGTAGCTGAAGGACCCCTGCTGGAAATTCGGTGAGAACTGATCGGCCGATACGTGGCTCAGCTCCGCGCCGCCCTTGAACACGTGCGTGCCGAAGAAGTTGTCCTTGGTCCACGTGACGCGGTCGATCGCCCGCAAGTGTACCTCATTCAATACCAGCGGGAAGAACGCCGTGCCGAGGACGATGCTGGGGTACACGCGCGTCGGACCGGCCTGCAGCTGATCCTCGTTGTGGTGCCACTGCACCACCTGCAGGCTCAGCTCGTTCACCGTGTTCTGAGTCGGAAGATAGCGGTGACGCAGCTGCGCGACGTTGATGAAGTACTTCTGCGTGATGCCACCATTGTGGGCCACCGTTCCGCCGAAATTTCCCTCGCCGGTCAGGTATCGCGTCGCCAGCTCCGCGTCGAATGTCTGCCGCTGGCTTGGGGTGTACGTCAGGCGCACGAAACCAGTGTGGTTGCGCGTTGGCGCAGCGAACGAGCCCCGATACGTATCCCACAGGGTTGGATTCCCGGCTGGCCGGCCCGGCACCACATCTATGTAGTTGTTCGTGTTGGTGAGCTCATAATTTGCCGCGATGAACAACCTGTCCTTCTGGATCGGGCCGCGGAAGTTGAAACCCACCTGCTCCCGGTTGAAATTGGGAAGTGCGGTCTGGAACGCGGTACGCGCAGTCATCTGCTTGCCCTGATAGAAGGCGAACACGGAGCCGTGCGTCTCGTTCGTCCCGCGGTTCGACACCGCGCTCAGCACATATGCCGCCGCGTGCGAGTACTCAGCGTCGTATGGATTGAGGAAGACTCGGAACTCCTGCACCGATTCCTGTGGGATCGGCGCACCCGTCTGTGGAATTCCGACGAGGTTTCCGTTGAAGAGACTTTTCAGCTCGATCCCGTCCAGATAGAAGTTGATGAAGCGTAGGTCTGGAACGGCACCCGCGGAAGGGAGCGATCGCCCCCCCTGCGGTGAGAACGACTTGATTCCGGGTGCCGTCGCCGCAAGTGTCATGATGTTGCGGTCCACTGTGGGCAGATGCTCGATCTGTTCGTGGGTGACGGGCGCCGACACCGACGTGCGCTGCACCTCCACCGAGCGCGCGACCGTCGCTGACACGGAGACGCTCGAGAGCGACGCCGGACCGTGCTCCAGGGTGAAGACCAGACTCGCCCGCTGCCCGATGAGCAGATCCACGATCTGTTCGACTGGTCTGTACCCGATGCGCTGCACCGTCACGCGATACTGGCCGGGTGCCAGGCCGAGAACACGGAACAGGCCGGTCTCGTTCGTGCGCGCGCCGCGCATGGTGCCGGTGCTGGGATCCGCAACCCGGACCTGGGCATTCTCCACCGGTTTGCCGTCGTCGCCGCGGACGGTCCCGTCCAAGGAGATGGTCGTCTGGGCCGACAACAGGCTGGCGCTACCAGAGGTCAGCGCTCCAAAGACCAGTGTCAGGAGGGCGCGGGAGAGAAGATGTCGCATCAGCATGAGAGCGCTCCGTTGAAGAGACATGGAAACCCCGCCACTCGCGATCGCGACGGCATTGGGTGTCACCGATGCCCTGTGCCAATCTGCTGCCCGCGGGATGCACTGTCAATAGAGGACCGCGCGTGATCGATACGAAACGCGCGGTCCTCTCACTCCCCGCTACGCTACTTTAGTCGCGGCTCGCACGGCCCGAATTCTGCACCCGCTTTATCGTTTCTTCACCAATTCCTTATGATGGCCTGCGCTGTGCTTGGGGCTGCTTGACTGAAGATCTCTTTACTATCCCGAGTGACGCGGGCCGCCATGAGTGGCGCGGTCATGTTCGCCCTGGCCCCGAGCTCTGTGCTCGCACAGGACAATTACGAGATCCAGGTCTATGGTTCCGAGACCGTGCTCAGGGGCTCGACCATGGTCGAGCTGCACAGCAACTTCACGGCCTCGGGCCGTCGAGCGGTCGAGGACATGCTCTTCCCAACGCAGCACGCGGTGCACGAAACGCTCGAGATCACGCACGGATTCAGCGACATTTTCCAGGTTGGCTTCTACGTCTTCACCAGCGCGCGGTCCGGACAGGGCTACCAGTGGGTAGGTGATCACATCCGCCCGCGTATTCGCGCACCAGACAGCTGGCACCTGCCAGTGGGCCTCAGTCTGTCCGCTGAAGTGGGATACCAGAGGCGCGAGTTCTCCGCGGATACATGGTCGCTCGAGCTTCGACCGATCATCGACAAGCAGTTCGGGCGCTGGTATGTCGCCGTCAATCCCACGCTGGACAGGTCGCTCCGGGGAGAGAACGTTGGCAAGGGGTTCGGGTTCGCTCCGAACGTGACTGTAACGGCGGACGCCAATCACACGCTCAATCTCGGCGTCGAGTACTACGGTGCGTTTGGCCCGGTAACCCGATTCGACCCCGTCGCCTCACAACAGCACCAGCTCTTCGGTGTGGTCAATCTCAATCTGGATCCCCGCTGGGAGTTCAACGCTGGCATTGGCGATGGTTTTACCAGCGGATCCGATCACCTCATCTTCAAGCTCATCCTGGGCCGGCGATTCGGGAGATGAGATCAGGCACCCGCGGAATCAACCCGCGCGTCTGACGACAGGCTCCGCTCGATGCCTCGCAACCAGCACTAGAACGACACCCCATTGTTCTGCTTGACCTTGTAGTCCGCCGGCACCTGGAACAGGGCATCCGACTGAGCCTCACCTCGTAGTGACGTGATCTCGATGGTGCGTATGTTGTTCTTGGTGCTGTTCTTGGAGCTGTGACTGGAGCTGTTCTCGTCGCTCACCGAGCTGGAGCTGATTACCGTGCGCAGAGGAGTTCCCTGAAGCGCCGCATCGCGCGCATAGTGCTCCTGTTGCACGAAGCTGCGGTCACTCTGAGCCAGTGCGGTCGATGCGGTCGCAAGCAGGGCTATCAGAGGATTGCGGCCGAGGTCCAGCCCCGGGCTCACCCAGTAGTCGGTGGTCACGGCGTAGTGTTCCGTGCCGCCCGGAAATCCCATGGCGCTCACATGCGCATCGAATCGCTCGGTCATCCGGATCTGCTCCGCCAGGATAGGCGGCGTGATGGAAACGTTCTGTGGCAGCTCTGGAAGTGTGAGCCCGCGCTCTGGTTCGCTCATGCAATCCATCCTTTCGAAAAGAGATCACGTCTCATTCGCACATGGCTCCGACCCGTGTCGCTGGGTCGGTCGGCAGGGCCACCGTTGTCCTCCATTGTGGAGGCGACGGTCTGGCGGACGGGTCAACGAGCCGATTCTCTTTCCGTCACTCTTCATGCTGGCCACCGAGACGGAGGTAACGCGATGACTCCCGCTTTCCTCCGTTCTCTACCATAGCTACTGCTGTAGAAGGACCACAGTGTGACGTCGCCACAGCCTTAAATCCCATAGGTACCATAAATCCTAGCTGTCACGATCTGACTGAACGCGCTGGCAGTTACTTCACCGCTACCTATGGCGAAGATGAAGCCGCCTGAGAAATCACTTGAATCGGCCGCTGACCTGCTCGCGGTTCGCGCGGTGGGCGGTCCTGAACAGTGCTCTACTCACGCGCGGCGCTCGGGGTGGCGTGTCGCTCTCTTCGCCCTTCCCTCCCCCGGTCACAGTAGCCGCCATGCTCGGGGCCGTGGCGCGGCCGCTCGGCGCTGCTCTCGCCACGCTCGGGGTTGAGTCGCCGCCTTTCGCGCAGCTCGCCGCGTGGTGGCTCTTCGATCTGGATGCGATGGACGTTGACCAGCGGGAGCTATTCGAGGAGCGCGCGGCGGTCCGGGAGTATGAGGCCGGCTTTCCGCGCGGGGTCGCTGAACTGTTGGCGCTCGCTGATGTGCTGCTCGTCCGGAAAACCGTCGCGGAATCCGATACTGAACCCGCGGACAGGCCGATCATGGAAGCCGCGTGACGCACTCCGATCGGCTTGCGTGTCGATTGCACCCCATGCAGCTCGGGAAAACTTCGGCATTCCATGAGGCTCGGGGTAGGTGGCGCCAATCTCTCCCGCTCTATGCGGCCGGGACCGTGGCGCTCGACACCCTCACGCGGCGCGCCCGGTGCTTAGTAGATGTCAGTCTCGCAGCCGAACTGGTGCACGCCACATCTCAACTGGGTGCAGCATCCCTCGGGATCTTGCCTCGGTTTCGTAGACACTGATTGAGTTACGCGGCACAGCGTTCAAAGGCAATAGGCGAGCGATACCCCAGCGCCGAATGCATTCGGCGGCTGTTGTAGTACTGCATGTATCGCCCAAGCTCGCGCCGGAGCCCGCGCACATCGTGGAAGAATACGCCACGGGTGAGCTCCGCCTTCAGCGAGTGGAAGAAAGACTCCATGTGAGCGTTGTCCTCCGGCCCGCGAGTGCTGGCACTCTGGAGTAATCCGAGTGTTGTCACACAGGCGTGAAACGGAGCCGCCATGTACTCCGAGCCACGGTCGCTGTGGAAAATCACACCGCGTACACGGCGCTGGCGCGCAGCCGCTTTCAGTACCGCGCACGTAACCCTCGCGTCTCGTCGCGACGTCAGACTCCACGCGAGCACCCGGCGAGAGTACTGATCGAGCACCACCGCCAGGTACCACCACTGGCCCGCTACCGGCAGGTAGGTGATGTCACCCACCCAGACCTGATTGGGACCGCTCACCTCGAGCTCACGGATGCGGTTCGGCTGACGATCATAGAACCGATGCACTCCGGCCTTACCGCGATAGCCGCAAACCGCCTTTGCGCGCAATCCCGCCATGCGCATGAGCCGAGCGACCCGTCGGCGACTCACGTGCACGCCCTCGAGCACGAGCGCGTGATGCACGCGTGGGCTACCGTAGCG
>JBPCNJ010000292.1:0-3983 GCA_051001375.1 Gemmatimonadaceae bacterium | reverse complement strand
ATCCTGGAACCCCTAAAGTCCTGAATGAAGCTCGATCACATCCGCAATTTCTGCATCGTCGCGCATATCGACCACGGTAAATCCACCCTGGCCGACAGGCTGATCGAGGCGACCGGGACGATTCAGCGGCGCGAGATGAAGGCGCAGGTGCTTGATACGCTGGACCTGGAGCGCGAGCGCGGCATTAACATCAAGCTCAATGCCGTTCGTATGGGCTACACCGCGCCCGACGGCTCCACCTACGAGCTCAACCTCATCGACACGCCGGGCCACGTGGACTTCACGTACGAGGTCTCCCGATCGCTCGCGGCTTGCGAGGGGGCCATCCTCGTGGTCGACGCCTCGCAGGGGATTCAGGCGCAGACGCTGTCCAATCTCTTTCTGGCCATGGACGCCGGACTGGAGATCGTTCCGGTGCTCAACAAGATCGATCTCCCCGGTGCGGAACCGGAGCGCCGGCGTCAGGAGATAGTCGATCTGCTGGGCGGAGATCCCGAGCGCGTTTTGAGCGTCAGTGCCAAGGAAGGGATAGGCATCCCCGCCCTGCTCGAAGAAATCGTCAGGCGTGTACCACCGCCGGAAGGTCACGCCGACGCCCCGCTCCGCGCGCTCATCTTTGACTCTTACTACGACCGCTACCGTGGCGCTATTCCAAGCGTACGCGTCGTCGACGGTGAGCTGCGCCCGGGGATGAAGATTCGGTTCGGTGCGGTTGGCGGCGAGACGTACGATGTCGAGGAGGTTGGCTACCATCAACTGCGTCAGGTCAAGACCGACACTCTTGGACCTGGTGAAGTTGGCTACGTCGTCGCCAACGTCAGACACGTTAAGGAAACGCGCGTCGGCGACACCGTGTTCGACGCGGCCTCACCGGAAGGCGAGCCGCTCCCCGGATACCAGGACGTGCACTCGATGGTCTTCGCCGGGCTGTATCCCACCGACACCAACCAGTACGAGAACCTGCGCGACGCGCTGGCCAAGCTCCAGCTCAATGACTCCTCGCTCAACTACGAGCCGGAAACTTCTACTGCGCTCGGCTTCGGCTTCCGCTGTGGCTTTCTGGGCCTGCTGCACATGGAGATTGTGCAGGAGCGGCTGGAACGCGAGTTCACGCTGGATCTGGTTACCACCGTTCCGAGTGTGGAGTACCACGTCAAGCACACCGACGGCGAGATCGAGCTCATCGAGAATCCGTCGCGCATGCCGCCGGCCGCTGTGATCGAATGGGTGGACGAGCCGTTCGTGAAGGCGCGGATTGTGACGCCGAGCGAGTACATCGGGCCGATCATGACCCTCGGAACCGAGCGGCGCGGCATATACAAAAACATGTCGTACATCGATCAGGCGCGCGTGGAGTTTGACTGGGAATTTCCGCTAGCGGAGATCATTCTCGACTTCTTCGACCGTCTCAAGACCGTGAGTCGCGGCTACGCGTCGCTCGATTACGAGATGCTGGAGTATCGTCGCAGTGATCTGGTCAAGCTGGACATGTTGATCAACGGCGAGCCGGTGGATGCGTTCTCGGTGATCATTCATCGCGACAAGGCGTACGACTGGGGCCGCAAGATCGCCGACAAGCTCAAGGATCTGATTCCACGGCAGCTGTTCGAGGTCGCGATCCAGGCCGCCATCGGCACCAAGGTCGTCGCACGCACCACGGTCAAGCCACTGCGCAAGGACGTGCTCGCCAAGTGCTACGGTGGCGACATCAGCCGCAAGCGCAAGTTGCTCGAGAAGCAGAAGGAGGGAAAAAAGCGCATGAAGCAGGTGGGATCCGTCGAGATTCCGCAGGAGGCGTTCCTGGCCGTGCTTCAGGTCGACTGAACCGTGCGGTCGCTCGTTGTGCAGACGAGCTTCATCGGTGACGTTATTCTCACCACGCCGCTTCTCGAGCGACTTGCCGGGGACGGCGATGTGGATGTGGTGACAACTCCCGCGGGCGCTACACTGCTCGCATCGCATCCGGCGGTGTCGCGAGTGATCGTGTACGACAAGCGCCGGCGCGATGGCGGTATTGCCGGCTTCGTGCGTGTGGCGCGCGAGGCCCGCGGCGCCCGTCGCGCTTACCTGGCCCAGGGCTCGACGCGTAGTGCGGCGCTGGCGCTTGCCGCAGGGTGCGCGGAGCGGGTTGGCTTCAGTAGCTCCGCGGGCAGATGGCTGTACACCGAGTGCGTGGAATACCGGGATGACTGGCACCACGCGCGACGGCTGCTGTCGTTGGCGGGTGTTGATCGGGCCACCGGCGTGACAGGACTCGCCGACGATCGCGCGCGCGCCAACGAAATCGCGCCCCCGGCCGCAGCAGATGATGTGATTCGGCCGTCGTTGCATCCTACGCTCGACGACGTGGCTGCGGTCGATGCGTTGCTTGCGGACCGCGAGGAGACGGGTCGCGCGATTGTCGCCGTGGCACCCGGGAGTGTGTGGGCGACCAAGCGGTGGCCGAGATACGGAGAGCTGTCGCGACTACTGTCCGAGGACTACGATATCGCCCTCGTCGGCGGCGCGGCTGACGCTGATGCGGCCGCGGAGATCCGGCGCCACGTACCAGCGGAGCGAATCATTGACGCCACTGGTAACTTGTCTCTACTTGGCTCAGCGGAGCTCATCCGGCGGTCCGTCGCGATCGTTACCAACGACTCCTCGCCGCAGCACCTCGCCGCGGCCATGGGCACGCCGACGGTGACGATATTCGGGCCAACGGTTCCAGCGTTCGGATTCGGCCCGCTGGCGCCGGGCTCGATCACCGCTGGAGTGGACGAGCTCGCCTGCCGTCCATGCGATCGGCACGGCCCACAGCGGTGTCCGCTCGGCCACTGGCGCTGTATGAATGACATTACACCCAACCAGGTGAACCGTATGATTCGATCGGTAATCGCCGCGGACACCGTACGATGAGTCAGGAGCAGTTCATTGTAGGCGTCGACCTCGGCGGCACGAACATTGTCGTCGGCGCGATGCCAGTCGACGGCAGCCGCGAGATCGGTATGCGCACCGTACCGACGCTCGCAGCCCTGGGCGCGGACGGGGTCGCGGATAGAATCGCGGCGATGATCGAGAGCGTTGTGGTCGACATCCAGCGTGAGACGGGCGCCGCCAGAGACGACATACTCGGCGTCGGCATCGGCTCACCCGGACCGCTCGATCGCGAGCGCGGCGTTGTCATCGTCACGCCAAATCTCGGTTGGCGCGATTATCCGTTGCGCGATGAAGTCGCCAACCGCGTCTCCATGCGCGCAACGCTGGACAACGACGCGAACTGCGCAACTCTGGGCGAATGGTGGCGCGGCGCAGCGCGCGGCGGCCGCAACGTGATTGGCATGACGCTTGGCACGGGCATCGGCGGCGGGCTCGTTCTGGATGGCCGGTTGTACCACGGTGCATCCGATGCCGCAGGTGAGATCGGGCACACTTCCATCGACTCGAACGGGCGTCGCTGCAAGTGCGGCAACTATGGCTGTCTGGAAGCGTATTGCTCCGGCCCCGCCATCGCGGAGCGCGCGCGCGAAGCGATGGAGAGCGAGGCCAGCCCCGCAATGCTCGCACTGGTGGACGGCGACATGTCCAGACTCACCGCGCACGTCGTGTACGAGGCCGCGCGACAGGGCGACGTCGTCGCGCGTGGCGTCGTACGCGACACGGCGCGTTTTCTGGGAACCGGAATCTCCAATCTCATCAACATCTTCAACCCGGACACCGTCGTCCTCGCCGGCGGCGTAACCCAGGCGGGGGAAGCGCTGATGGACCCACTCTGCGCCGAAGTAAAGCGACGCGCGTTCAAGCCGTCCGTGGAAGCATGCCGCATCGTGCTCGGCCAACTCCCAATTTCCGCGGGTGTGGTCGGCGCGGTCGCAACGTTCAAGCAACAGGTACTGGGATCGATTTGACCACGGCCGAAGGCTGCAATCCCTGGTTACGTGTAGCGGGGGGCCGGGAGCGCGGCACGCAAACCGCCAGGAACGCGCACAGCACCAGACGAGGAC
>JBPCNJ010000291.1:0-3900 GCA_051001375.1 Gemmatimonadaceae bacterium | reverse complement strand
CAGTGCAGCAGCGGCCGGCCCCTTGAGGATATCGATGCGCTCGATGTCTTCCGGGTTGATATCGTTGAAACGCGATGGAACCTGGCCGCCCACGCCAAGAGTCGTCGCGCCTGAGGTATTGTCGTTCCCGACAGCGTTGTTGAACCGTATTCCGTCAATGATGATGATCGGCTCGTTGCTGAGCGAGAGCGAGTTCGCGCCACGGATGCGGATACGTGAACCCGATCCAACCGTCCCGCCAGACGTGGCTACGTCCACTCCTGGAGCGCGGCCGGTAAGTAGCTGGCTCGGCGATTGGGCCGTCGCGAGGTCGTTCTGCGCCGGTGTCACGGTGCTGATTGCGTTTCCCGATTGGCGCTTTCGCTCCGTCTGGCCCGTAGCCAGAGTGACCACCTGCTCGAGCGTTACGGCGGACGTAGCAAGCGCAAATTGTGCGGTTGCGGTTGTGCCCGCGACCACGGTGATCGGCTGGACCACGGATCCGAAACCGATGCGAATCGTACGAATCTGATGGGGGCCGGGCGACACACCGCCAATACGGAAGCGGCCGTCCTCGCCCGTGCGCGTACCCTGCTGTGTCCCCACGACGATGACCTGCACGTCGCTGATGGGCCGCCGGGTTGCCCGCTCGACGACCAGCCCTGTGATGACTCCCGATGGTTGTTGCGCCCGAGCCGTGACCGGCACCGCCGCTAACGCGGCGGCAACGGCCACTGCGAGCACACTCCGCAATTGACCAATTCTCATCTTGTCTTGGTAGCTCCTAGCCGGTAAGGGGTAATGCTAGGCGGGAATTACCATCAGCAGCAAGCTGGATGGTACGCAGTCCGGCGACGCTAGTGCCGAACGCTGCGGCCGGTCCCGCCCCGGAGCCACGCAATCGTATCAGATGCGTCGCGTTGGGGGGTAGCGGACCCGCTTAGTGGAACGAACTAGGCGGATATTTACCCCTATCCCACCAAGTGTCAAGCAACATCGACCGCTTGTTTACGAATACCCGAGTCCTGGGCGGCTATGGGCTTGGCTCTCCCTGTCTCTGGAAGGCCTCCAACGGATACTTTGGCGCGGATCTGTGCACTCCACCACGGGCAAGAGTTGCGGTGCGGTGTTCGTGATGTCCGCTGTCGACGACTTGCGATCCCGGCGGGTGCGGCCACCTCCGCCAGAACGGTGCTCGAGCCGCTGGCTGTGATCTCGACGGCGTACACTTTCGAAGCCGTGGCTATAGGAGTGATATCCGTGCACTCGGTGTACCGAAAACGACGTTGGTGGCCACGGGGGATTGCTCCGCCCACCTGAACCGCACCTAACGCCCGCTAGCCGCTCTCCGGATTGCGTCTAGCGGGTGTTGTCTGTTTCCGCGCGCGATCTGGATCACCTGCCCGATCGTAGCACCAAGCTGTCGCTGATTACGCTCCCACAGCCTCTCGAAGCTGTCCAGATCGCTGGCGTACACCCGATGTGCCAGCACCGTGGCGTTATCCAACCGCACGCGCGTAGCGTAAGCCGGTGGGATCGTTTGCAGCCGCGGCGCGATACTGTCCACCAACTGTCGCCGAGCACGGCCGTACACTTCGGCCCGTGCTGCGAGGCGCGCGGCCCTGTCGGCCGGGTGCGCGGCGAAGGCCGAGTCGAGGGATCGCGTCAGTCCGGCCCAGAACATCCCCAGCAGTTTGTCGTCCGCCCAGCGTTCGTCCACTCGCCGTGCCGCGCCGGAGTCGCCGCGCGACCGGAAAAAGGACGCAGCTCCCCTGGCCCCCACGAAGCTGGCAAACGACTCGTTGAAGTCCACCTGGCCCGGCGCGTAGTAAGTGTTATGCGTCAACTCGTGGATCACGGTATTGGCCAATTCCATAGAGTCGGCGCGCAGCGTGGTATTGAGCAGCGGGTCGTTGAAGAAGCCCAGCGTGCTGAATGCGTCCGACGGGCGCAGATACGTGTCGAAACCCTGCGCCTCCAGATCCGATTTAGCCTGCCTGGCGGCCGCGAAGTCGAAGTATCCCTTATAAGGAACACGACCGACCACCGGGAACCACCACGTATACGGCGCCAGCCGGTCCCGGTACGCCCCCGAAAGGACCAGCACCAGAGTGTCGTGATCCCGCCGCGAATAGGTCGTGAAGCTCTCGCCCGTCTTGAGCCCGAGCGAGTCGCGCGCGAAGGCGCGTGCTCCCTCAACCACCCGGAGCTTGGCGCGAATGGCCGGCCCGGTGCTCGGATCAGCCACGATGGAGGATATGTCGCGCCTCCGGCTCAGGATCTTTGCCTCCTCCCACGCTCCGCGCGTGAGATAGCAGGCGGTGGGCGCGAACAGAACAATTGATCCAAGGACGAGAAACACCAGAATAGCGAGTACGCGCCGCCACACCGTCGCACGTCGTCCCCCTCTCGCCCCTTCAAGCAGACTCGACCGGCGCATATCCTTAGTGGTGTCCTTTGTTCATCTGCATTGCCACTCAGAGTACTCGCTGCTCGATGGCGCGAATCGTATTGACGACCTGATTGCCCGAGCGCTGGAGCTCGAGCAGCCGGCGCTCGCCATTACCGACCACGGTAACATGCACGCCGCCTGGGAGTTCCAGGAGAAGGCGAAGAAAGCCGGCATCAAGCCTATCCTCGGCATGGAAGCGTACGTGGCGCCCGGCGACAGGCGCTCCAAGCAGCGCGTCGAGGGACGCGCTGGGAGCAAGTCGAGAGCGTACTACCATCTTGTCCTGCTGGCCCAGAACGCGACCGGGTACAAGAATCTAGTCAAGCTGTCATCGCTGGGTTACACCGAAGGATTTTACTCCAAGCCGCGCGTTGATCGCGAACTGCTGGCGCGCTACAGCGAGGGGCTGGTCGTGTCGTCCGCCTGCATGGCCGGCGAGGTAGCAAGTCATCTCCTGGACGACGATTGGGACGCCGCGCGCGACGTCGCGTCCTGGTACGCGGAGCTGTTCAAGGGACGCTACTTCCTCGAAGTTCAGGCGCACAACAGTGAGGGACAGGCTCGGCTGAACGAGCGCATTTTCAAGCTCGCCGATAATCTCGGGCTTCCCGTTATCGCCACCAACGATGCGCATTTCCTCAAGGCCGATGACCACGCGTCCCACGATGTTCTGCTCTGCATCGGGCTCGGTAAGGAAGTAAACGAGCCCAGCCGCATGCACTACGACGGCGGACTCTACTTCAAGAGCGCCGAGGAGATGCGCTCGCGCTTCGGTGAGCGCGCCGACGTGCTGGAGAACACGCTCCAGATCGCCGATGAAGTCGGAGTCGATTTCAAGAAGAAGTACCACGTCCCGTCGTTTCCGCTCCCGGACGGTGTCGCGACCGAGAACGATCTACTCGTTACGCTCACCGAGGCCGGCGCACGCGCACGCTACGCCGATAGGGACGGTGTTCTTCCGGACGATGTGAAGCAGCGGATGACGTACGAGCTGGACGTTATCACCAAGACGGGCTACGCCGGCTACTTCCTCATCGTGTACGACTTCATCAAGGCGGCGCGCGATCGCGGAATCCCGGTCGGCCCCGGACGCGGCTCGGCCGCGGGATCGCTGGTCGCGTACGCGCTCGGCATCACCAACGTCTGTCCGCTCAAGTTCGACCTACTCTTTGAGCGCTTCCTCAATCCGGAACGCGTATCGATGCCGGACATCGACGTCGACTTCTGCTTCGAACGACGCGGCGAGGTGATCGAGTGCGTCCGTCAGAAGTACGGTCGCGATTCGGTGGGACAGATCATCACGTTTGGAACGCTCAAGTCGCGCGCTGCCGTCAAGGATGTCGGTCGCGCACTTTGCTTCACGCCGGGTGAGACTGATGCACTCGCCAAGCTGATTCCGAACCAGCCGAACTACTCGCTCACCGTTGGCGAGGCAGTCGAAAAGATTCCCGAAGTCAAGCGGCTGTACG
>JBPCNJ010000290.1:0-4936 GCA_051001375.1 Gemmatimonadaceae bacterium | reverse complement strand
TCGAAGCGCGGGAAATTGCTGCTCGATATCTCGATCCTGATGCGGTGACCTGCGTCGAAGTAGTTGCTCGTGTTCAGCGGCCCGAGGGCGACCTTGTACACCTTGCCGGGCTGCATCCATACCTGCTTGTCATAGCCGTCGCGATAGCGAACACGCTGGATGCTCTCATCGAGGTTGTACGCTCGGCCGTCGGGGTAGACGTCGAGCAGCTTGACGGTGAAGTCGGTATCCTTCGTGTCCGACGACACGTACAGCATCACGCCAACCGGTCCGCTGACCTCGATCCCCTTTCCGAGCGGATCCGTGGTGTACACAAGGATGTCTGGACGCATCTCCATCTTTTGCTGGTCCATGGCGCCTCCTAGGAACGTCCCCTGGCAGCAGACGTTCCCGCCGTGCGACGGCACGGGATTGGCCGGATCGTACGTGAATGAGTCCGACAGGTTAGCCGACGGAAGAGCACGGACCAGCTTGCCGTCACCGTTCAGCGTGTTGGCCTTCCCGCCGCTCGTGAGATAGTACGTGACCGGCTTCGCCCCCTTTGGCGGCCAACTGTCCGACGATTGCCACTTGTTGGAGCCCATCGTGTAGTAGCGCACCCGCGGCAGTGTGTCGAGAAGGCCGTTCTTATCTCCCTTGAGGAAGTGGTCGAACCACCCATACATGAGTGAGTCGTAGTTGAGCCGAGCGTCGCCCACGCTGCGCTCGCCCACTACCGTGTTCTCCGTCGCACGCGTGTACTGGCAGTGCAGCGTCGGCGCGATCACCGCGTACTGCTGCTTCGCGATCTCCGGTCTGGCCGTCTTCATCACGTGCTTGAACACCTCGAGGTTGGGTCCGATCGACACGTCATACCACGACATGAACCAGAGCCCTGGCACGTTGATCACCATGTCGTCGTGATACAGGCCACCCTTGTACCACGCTGGATCGTTCGGCGTCCGCTGGATCATCCGCCCTCCGGTCGCAACGGGCATCGAGTCGGCGAAGGCGCCGCGCGGGCCGTCCACGTAGCGTATCATGTCTTCTTCGGGGAGGTGCTTGAACGCATCGACCCAGTCTGTGGCCGGCATCTGCGGATCGAGATCGAAATACTTAGACAGCCGGACCATGTCCTCGCGCGAAGTGTTCGCGGGAAACATGGGCCGCTGGTTGTTCTGATTGCCCCACATCCAGTGGGCGAAGAGCAGCTGCACCGCTCCGCCGCGATACCAGTTCCCCTGTTCGTAAAACGGACCCATACGCCCGATGCCGGCGCCGAACCCCTGCGGATTGATCGCCGCGAGCCCCTTGGGTGCCAGCGCGGCCACCCCCATCTGCCACTCGGCGGCCGAGGAGCAGCCAAAAAGCCCGACCTTGCCGTGGGACCACGGCTGCGAGGAGATCCAGTGGATCTCATCAACGCCGTCGGTCCGCGGTGGGCCGAGGATGTCCCACTCCCCCTCAGAGAAGAAACGCCCGCGGTCGTTTATAGCGATGTAGGCGTAGCCTCGCCTCACCGCCCCGAGCTGTAAGCTCATGTCGGCCGGCGCGCCGAGCGGCACGTCCCAGTAGTTCATGTTGTAGGGATGACGGTAGATTAGCGCCGGCGCCTTGTCGGTGCCCTTGGGGCGGTATACGTCTATCTGAATGCGGGTGCCGTCACGCATCGGGATCATCACCTTGCGCTCGATGACGGCGATGGAATCCAGCGACCGCTCGAGCTGTAACCGCCGGGCAATGGTTCTGGCGCGCGCCGAAGTATCCGGGACCGACTGCGCCGTGACTGACGAAACACCGACTGTGGCCACCGCTGCAAGGACGGCCGATAAGATGTGGCAACGGGATATGGAGGGCATACTTCTCGTCTGAGAGGGGAAGATTTGGGATCCAGCGGTTCAGTGGGTCGCCGGGCTGTCTGGCCGCGGCGCATTCGGCCCGATCTTGCCACGCGCCATCGCGAATAATGCCTGAGGGTGGTATAGCACTCCCGCTTTCATCACTAGCTGCACGTACCGCGTGTTCCGGACGTCAGCTAGCGGATTGCCGCGCACCACGACCAGGTCTGCCAGCTTGCCTGCTTCAATCGAGCCGAGCGTCGTCGAGACGTTCAGCGCTCGCGCGCCATTGATGGTCGCAATGCGTAGTGCCGCAGCCGGTGGGATTCCGGCGACGACCAGCGACTGTAGCTCGCGGTGGGACGAGAACCCAGCCAGATACTCGCCCCGGCTCGGATTGTCAGTTCCGAGCGTCAGCATTCCACCAGCGTCATAGAACGCCTTGGTAGTGCGCATCATCGCGTGATACAGCGAGTCCGCGAGTGGAAGGTCCTTGCGCGGCGGCTGTTGCTTCACCCACGCCTGAACGTACGGCGTGAAGAACTGCCTCTCGTCGATCCAGTAATCGAAGCCGGGCTTGTCGGCGACAGTGGTGAAGTACACCGCCGCGGCGACCGTGGGATCGAAGATCACGTGATGCCGGATGAACAGTCGTACGATGTCCTTGAAGTCGCGCGATGTTGTATCTATGTGGATCCACGATGGATACGCATCCTTGTTGGGGTCCAGCTCGTCGCCACCGAGAATGTGCTCGACCCTGTCGATCCCCATCAGAATGGCGGCCTTCGCGTTGGTGGTGTTGTGAAATCCAGATTCGAGGTGCGCCGTGACCGTGAGTCCGTGCATGTGCGCGCGGTCGATCAACGCTCTCAGATGGGCCGGGCTGGCTCCCTTCGCCTTGAAGCTTCGCACACCCAGCGCAGCCCACTCGTCAACTTCTCTGTCTATGTCGACCGTGGTGGCATCCTTGTTCCAGCCCGGTCGAGCAGCGCCGAAGTATGGTCCCGAGTTATAGATGCGGGGTCCGATCTGCTCACCATCGTCAATCCTCTTACGCGTCGCCATCATCCCAGCGGGATCGTACTCACCGGCCGGGAAGGTGGACGTAACGCCGTTGGCGAGAAAGATGAGTGGATTGTAATTGAACTCGTCCGACCGTACGCCACCCGGTCCCAGCGTCATGTTATAGTGCGCGTGCATGTCGAAGATGCCGGGGATGACGTACTCATCATCCCTCAGTTGGACCAGCCGCGCACCGGCCGTGTCCTCCTCGACCATGTTGCCGTCCATCACCATTAACTTGCCGTCGCGGACGAAGATGCCGCGATTGCGCTCCACGGTGTCACTGGTGGCGGTGAAGATCCAGCCACCACGAATGATGATGGCATCCTGCGCAGCGAGCGGTGCCGGGGTGGCGCCGAGCGCCATGGCGCATGCTGCGGTCAGCAAGCGTATGAACTTCATCTGGTCACCTTATTCAATCGGAGGAGTTTGGACTGCTCGGTGCTGCGCAAGTTGCAACTAATGCAGAGGGACAATCTCACCACCTTTCATCACCAGATGTATGTGGTGGAGCGCGTGGATGTCGCGCGTCGGATCACCGTCCACGGCCACGATATCGGCCAGCAACCCTGGTGTGATGCTGCCCCGGTCGTTGAGATGAAACACTTTGGCGTCGACCACAGTAGCCGCCTGGAGCGCCTCGACCGGTGTCATTCCGTATTCCACCAGCAATTCGATCTCGCTGGCGTTGTCGCCGTGCGGGTACGCGCCAACGTCGCTTCCGTTGCAGATCGTCACACCGGCCGCGCGGGCCGCGGCGAAGGTGCGATGTTTCAGCGCGACGGGGGCTGGCATCGGATCTATCCCCTTTCGCCACCCGTTTCGAATGAAGCCGGCTTCCGTTCCAGATAGAGTCGGACAGAGCGCAACACCGTGCTGAGCCATGAGCCGAAATACCTCCGGCGTCACGGAATCAGCGTGCTCGACCGTGGTCACTCCGGCGAGAATCGCACGGCGCACTCCCTCGGTCGCTCGCGCATGAGATGCGACGAGGCGGCCGGAACTGTGTGCGGTCTCCACAGCGGCCCGGAGCTCTTCGGGCAGGGACGTTGGCTCGGTCTCGCCATGAGGACCCCACTCGTGGTCCGCGTACACCTTGATCCATTCGGCGCCATGCTTGATCTGGCTGCGCACGGTGTGAATCATTCGCTGGACACCATCGGCCTCTTCAGCACCTTGTGGAACATCGAAACGAGGATCGAATCCGCCCGGACCGTACGAGCCGGTCGCGACAATCGCCCGTGTGGCGACGAGTAGCCGGGGGCCCGGAATGATGCCTCGATCTATGGCTTCCTTGAGCCCCACGTCCGCATAACCAGCGCCTTCGGTGCCGAGGTCGCGCTCTGTCGTGAATCCCGCCTGCAGCGTCCGTCGCGCGGCTATTGTCGCACGTGCGACTCGTAGAGCAAGTGGTTCCTTGAGCACCTGATCGTTCCATGGCGTCTCGGCGTACGGGTGCAGGAACAGGTGCGAGTGTCCTTCGATCAGCCCCGGGATGAGAGTGGTGTTGGGAAGAGAGATCTCCTTAGTGCCAGATGAAACGGCCATCGTGGCCCGAGGTCCAACTGCCGCGATACGATCACCGCGTACCAACACGACCCATCCTTCGTGCGTAACACCCTTTGGCGCGTCGAAGACCCGCGACGGTGTGAGTAATACCAGGGTCGTGTCATGGGTCGTATCATGAGGCGTGACCTGTGCTGCTCCGCGGCTGGTAACGCTGGTAACAGCGAGACAGCACAGCACGATGGACGTTAGCGCGATTCGTTGTTGCATGACGAACTCAGTCCGGGTTGGCCAACGGTAGTCGCGCATCAGTCACCTACGCAAGACACTCTGGACCATCATCATCCCTTACCGTTGTTTGTTTCCAATCTGCTTATTCCAGATCTCGCCAAGATGGTATACGATTACGCGCTGCCCACTACGCGCTGCTCTGCTCCCCAATTCAGCGAGACAGTTTCGGATGAGATATAATCCGTCATCCGGAGCGGGGTCGAGCTATGGAAAAGCAGCAGCGGGGATCAGATGGTCGGCGTCGGTTTACAGCTGAGTTC
>JBPCNJ010000289.1:0-12651 GCA_051001375.1 Gemmatimonadaceae bacterium | reverse complement strand
CCAGTGACGAGCGCCGCAGGACCGCACAAGAACGGCTCGCTGCCGCTGTGACACAATTCGCTGGGGGCATGCGTTTTGTGTATCTGCACCTGCTCGTGTTGGGCGCGTGGATCGTGATCAATGTTGGGTGGATTCCGGGTGTGCCCAAGTTCGACCCCTCGTTCGTGGTTCTGGCCATGATCGCTTCGGTAGAGGCGATATTTTTATCTACCTTCGTGCTCATCACACAGAATCGGATGGGCGAAGTGGCGGACACGCGCGCGGATCTGGCCCTGCAGATCCGCCTGCTTTCCGAGCACGAGATAACGCGTGTTGTCCGCCTGATTACTGCCGTTGGCGTGTGCATGGGGATCGACGAAGCGAAAGATCCGGAGCTGGCCGAACTCGGCCGAGACGTGGCACCGGAGGAGGTGCTGCGCCAGATTGAGGCCGGAAACGACGAGGTTAAACCCGCAGGCTGAACCACTCGATGCAGCACTTGATAAATCACTTTCGGAGCACTTTCTAGATTGGCAGTTAATTCAAGCGCAACTGCACGGACAATGCCCGCCGCGGCACAGACAATAGCAAACGCGTCGGACACTTCCGAAGTCAGTGTATACCGGTGGCTCATCCTCTTGGGGTTGATCACGGCGGCGATCATGGAGGTTCTCGACACCACTATCATCAACGTTGCCCTGCCACAGATGGCCGGAAATCTGGGTGCGACGCAGCAGGAGATCAGCTGGGTAAGTACGGGCTATATCCTCTCCAATGTCGTTGTGCTGCCGATGACGGCGTTCTTCACCGCGACGTTCGGGCGGCGTAATTATCTGACGGCGTCCATAATCCTGTTCATTGTCGCCTCCTTCCTGTGTGGAACGTCGACAAGTCTGGTTGAGCTTGTTGTCTGGCGCATCGTGCAGGGAGCGGGCGGCGCGGCGCTCCTCTCGACGGCACAGGCTACCATTCGCCAGATCTTTCCCAAGGAGCAACAGGGCATCGTTCAGGCGATATTCCTGCTCGGTATCATTGTGGCCCCGACCCTCGGCCCAACGCTCGGCGGCTGGATCACCGACAACTACACGTGGAACTGGTGCTTCTTCATCAACATCCCGATCGGCATCGTCTCGGCGTTTCTCATCACCACCTTTCTGAAGGACGCACCGGGCGCTGAGCGTCGGAGCGGACCGGTGGATTGGACGGGGATCGGGCTACTGATCGTGGGCGTCGGGTCGCTGCAGTATCTGTTAGAGGAGGGAAACCAGAACGACTGGTTCTCGGATGCGTGGATCACGCGCCTCGCGATTCTTGCAGGCGTTTGCATCGTGACTATGGTCTGGTGGGAGTTGTCGTCCCGGAACAAGCACCCGATCATCAACTTCCGAGTGCTCAAGAATCGCGAGCTGGCCGCGTCGATTCTCCTCTTCATCGCTATGGGCTTCGGCCTGTATGGCGGCACGTTCATATTCCCGCTCTTTACGCAGACCATCCTGGGCTTCACGCCAACGGAGACGGGCCTCACGCTGCTTCCGGGTGGCCTGGCGACGGCGGCCGCCGCGCTCACCTGCGGGCGGTTGCTGAATGGCGCAAAGCCACTCGTCGATCCTCGTGTTCTCATCTATATCGGCATCGCACTGTTTGTTGTGTCCATGTGGAAGCTGGGCCACCTGACCACTCAGGCGGGGGAGGCCGACGCGCGCTTCCCGCTAATCATTCGCGGCGTCGCATTGGGCTGCCTGTTTACGCCCATCAATCAGGTTGCGTACGGCAGTATGGACCCGAGCAACGCACAGCAGGCTTCCGGCCTTATTAACCTATCGCGGCAGTTGGGTGGATCGTTTGGGATCGCGATCATCACCACATACCTTACACGACACATCCAGTATCACCGCGCTGACCTGGTGACCAACGTGTACGCTGGTAACCCGGCGCTGGTGCAGCGGCAGCAGATGATCGTGTCGAATTTGATCGCGCATGGCACGCCGGCAACGGTTGCGCAGCACGTGTCGTTCGGACTGCTCGACCAGATCGTGTCTCGACAGGCCGCAATGCTCAGCTATAACGACGCGTGGATTCTCATCCTGCTCTCTTTCGTCGTCGTGTCACCGGCGATCATATTTCTGCGCAAGCCGAAATCAGCCGCAGGTGCAGTCGACGTGCACTAGCTCGGAGGCTCAGATGGACGAGGGCACAATCGATCTGATCACGATCTCACGTGAGTTCGGGAGCGGCGGCAGCGAACTGGCGCAAGAGCTAGGAAAAAGGCTCAGCTGGCGCGTGCTGGATCGCGATCTGGTGCAGCGAGTTGCTGAACGGCTGAGCCTGGATCCCAGAGCCGTCGCGGCGATGGATGAGCATCCGCCAGGTATTTTTTCGCGGCTGTCGTCCACGCTTTTGATGACGCACCCGGAATGGGCGACATCGCTCGATACGGGCGATGTGCTCAGCCCGGACGCGGTCGCTGATGCGACCCGCGCGGCGATTCTGGACGCCGGACAGTCGCCTCCGGTAATTGTGGTCGGCCATGGGTCGCAGTGCCTGTTCCACGACCGGCCGGGCACATTGCACCTCCGACTCGTGGCGCCGCTGGAGTCGCGCATCAAGCGGATCTGCGCGCGCGAGCCTTGCGAAGGAGCGACCGCCGCGGTGCAGGTGCGACGGATGGACACCGATCGTTCGGCGTACGTGCGGCGCTACTATCACAGCGAGTGGCGCGACCCTCTGCTGTACGACATGGCGATCAATACCGGACGGGTCCCGATTCAGGCAGCCGCGTTGATGATCGTAGCGCGCGTCAGACATTTCGCTTGATCGATATCGCCGATGGCAACGCGGCGGACGCCAACGTCGTCGTCATCGGCGGTGCGAACATTGATGTCAAGTGCCGAACGCACAACCCAGCGGTCATGCGTACCAGCAATCCTGGTACTGCCCAGACAACACTCGGCGGCGTGGGCCGCAACATCGCCGAAAACCTGGCGCGGCTGGGCATCACCACTCGTCTGATCAGCGCCGTCGGTGGCGATGCATCCGGCGACCGTTTGATCGCGGAGACCGGGGCCGCCCGAGTGAACGTTACCGGCGTGCTTCGGACAGAGGCGGCGACAGGCAGCTATACGGCGGTGTTTGACCCGACCGGCGAGCTTGTCATTGCGGTTGCCTGCATGGACTGCATGGACGCACTGACGGCCGAGGTGGTGGTCCGAAGCCGCGACGCCATCGAGAGTGCGACGGTGTTGATCCTTGATTGCAACGTCGCGCGCGATGCCCTCGCGTGTGCCGCGCGCATCGCACATGATGCCAACGTTCCGATCATCGTCGATCCGGTTAGCGGACCCAAGGCGGAGTGGCTGCGCGCGCTGCTCGAGCTGGGTATCGAGGTGCACACCATCACACCGAACGCCGCGGAGCTCGCGATGCTTCTGCAGGGCGACGTGAGTGGTGACGTGAGTAGCGACGGCGCCATGATCACCGCCGCGGAGCAGTTGCACTCACTCGGCGTGCGGAATGTGTGGATTCGGTTGGGAGCGCGTGGCAGCTACGTGAGCTCCGCCACGGACAGCGGCGTGCATGGTGAACGGATACCGGCTCGAACAGTTGACGCAGATGGCGTTGCCCACATCCTTGGCGTGGTCGATGTCACGGGCGCTGGCGACGCAATGCTCGCCGGATATGTGTATGCGATGCTTCGGGGTAAGCGGACCATAGAGGCTGCGCGGTACGGACAGATTGCGGCGGCGATGACCGTTGCTTCTGACCAGACAGTGAGCGCGTTGATGAGCCCCGTCGCGCTCCGAGCCCACGCGGCCGCAAGTCGGACGACTTAGTTTCCGAAATGCCCCCCACGCGCGCCGTTCAACACCTGAAATGCACCGCCGAGGTGCTGGATGCGGTGCGAAGCGGTGATCCCATCGTCGCGCTGGAGAGTACCATCATCAGCCACGGGATGCCATATCCGCAGAACGTGCACACCGCACGAGAGGTGGAGCAGGTCGTCCGTGACGCCGGCGCGGTGCCGGCCACCATCGCGGTCCTCGACGGCGAGATGACCGTCGGTCTTAACGGAGAAGAGCTGGAGCTGCTCGGGACAGACGCGAGCGTTCAGAAAATCAGCATTCGCGATCTTCCGCTCACGATCGCGATGCATCAGCATGGGTCCACCACCGTTGCCACAACCATGCGGATCGCGGCGCTCGCGAAAATACACGTCTTTGCGACCGGTGGGATTGGTGGCGTTCATCGCGGCGGCGAGACGAGCTTTGATATCAGCGCGGATCTTACGGAACTGTCGCAGACGAATGTTGCCGTAGTGAGCGCCGGCGTGAAGAGCATCCTGGACATTGAGCTGACGCTGGAAAAGCTGGAGACTCTTGGCGTTCCCGTCATCACGTACGGCAGCAAGGATTTCCCCGCCTTTTACTCGCGTCAGAGCGGCTTTCGCGCACCGCTGACTCTGAGCAGCCCGGAGGACATTGCTAGAGTGATGCGCGTGAAATGGGGAATGGGGTTGCGCGGGGGAGTTCTGATCGCGAACCCGATCGCCGCCGACGTAGAGATTCCCGCGAGCGAAATAAATCCGATCATCACCAGGGCACTCGCAGAGATGGAGCAGCGGGGCATCAAGGGAAAGGACGCCACGCCGTACTTGCTGGGCCGAATCGTCGAGCTTACCGGTGGGCGAAGCCTCGCGGCCAACATTGCACTGGTAAAGAACAACGCGGAGCTGGCGGCCCAGATCGCGAAAGCCTTTGCGCAACAGTCGCGCCCTAGCAAACGCGAACATTGATGCCGCGCGACTTGTTCACCCCAGTCTTGCGCCGTTCTCCACCGGTCGTTCGGGAACCGCGAGCACGATGCCGTCACTTGCGTAGAAGCCGGTGAGCAGAAATTCCGATCGCATCGGCCCGATCTGCTTCGCGGGGAAGTTTACGACACCGAGGACCTGCTTACCGATCAGTTCTTCCCCGGTGTAGAGCGCGGTGAACTGCGCACTAGTCCGCTTGATGCCGATTTCCGGGCCGAAATCGACGGTGATTTTGTATGCTGGCCTTCTCGCCTCAGGGAAGTCCTCGACCTTGATGATGGTCCCGGCACGCAACTCGACCGCGGAGAAGTCATCCCAGGAAATCTCTTCCATCATCACTCCATCATCGTGAAATCACCGACCCGAACAGTGTCGGTCCGTTAACCCGTTTCATCTACCGCGTCCTCGCGCTACCGATCGCGGCCAGCAAATCGGGATCTGGCAACAACTCATCCCAGCCAGTCGTCAGCTCCAACCGAACGGATTGTGCGCCGCCGTTCGGCGTGCAGACCACCGGAACGGTACCGCCAGCGCTCTCCACTCGCTAGGCCGCCATTTCGGCAGTCGCACCGCTCACACCGGAAAAGGCCTGGACGCATACCCAGGTCACATCTTCCGCGTCCTGCACTTCGCGCTGCTTCATAGGACCTACATCCCTGTACGGTGGCGTGGAATTGCGTGCGACGGGTTACCTGCTGCGGCACTGTATCTCTCTGCCCACGACCATGCTGACGCAAATGCTCGACCGCGAGCGCGGCACATTGCGGAAAAGATTGGGAAGCCCGACCTTTGTGGACCACGTCACAATGGGAGGGCGGTCGACGGTGCTGACCATCACGCAGAACGTCATTATCATATTGAGCAGCGTGGCGCTAGCCGTCGCTTTCCTGGTGTTTCTCCGGACGGTTTGGGACCCCCTCGACCGTTGCGAACACAACTCGGTGATCGGCTGGCATCTCGGCGTACTCGGCACCACGTACGCGGTAATCATTGCGTTCATGCTGTCCGGCGTGTGGGCCAACTTCCAATCGGCGCAGACCAATGTGGCCGTGGAAGCCAACTCTCTGGTGAATCTGTTCCGCGTCGCTGCCGGACTTCCAGCTACCCAGCGGAGGGAGATCCAGACGCTGAGTCGCGACTACGCCAACATCATGATCACCGAGGAGTGGCCGGCCATGCACCGTAAGAGTCTGAGCCCGACGGGGTTCCGCGTTACAGAGCAGCTGTGGGAGTCGTTGCTGCGGACGGATGCGCACACTCTTGTCGAGCAGACAAGCTTGAATCAGGCCCTTACCGCGCTCGCGCGAATGAACGAGCACCGGCGTATACGCCAGTTGCAGAGCCGATCGCAGTTGCCGGTCATCCTCTGGGTTATTCTAATAGCGGGCGCGGTAATCACGGTTGGAACATTATGTTTGTTCGGAACTACCAACCAGAAACTTCACGTGGCACAGGTGATCACCGTCTCTTTCATGGTTGCGCTGGTGCTCGCAGCAATCGCCGATGTCGACCAGCCGTTTCAAGGCTCGGTGCAGGTGCGTCCCGACGGCTTTGATTTCGCGCGCACGACCTTTGACCGGCTGATGCCCGCGCGACGTTGAAGCGTTGTTGACTCGCACCCGAAGCGTCTTGTGACCCGCCCGCGCGAAGCCTGGAACCGACTGCTTGGCAGCCTCTGGTTCATGCCCAGCATCATTGTTACCGGCTCCATCGCTCTGGCGATCGGCATGATCGAGCTGTCTACGCGCGTGGATGCGGACGCGCTCGCGCGCTGGCCACTCATCTTCGGCGCCACCCCAGACAGCTCGCGTGAGATACTTTCCGCCATCGCGAGCGGGATGATAACCGTTGCCGGACTGACGTTCTCGCTCACCATCGTCGCCGTCACTCAGGCCTCCAGTCAGTTCACTCCGCGCATTCTTCGGAACTTCATGAACGACCGCCCCAACCAGGTGGTGCTCGGCACCTTCGTGGGGATCTTTACTTACTGTCTGATCGTCATGCGCACCATCCGCAGCGTTCAGGAGCACACCTTCGTACCATCGCTTGCGGTTGTCCTCGGCATCCTGCTGGCCATTCTTGGAGTCGCGGTGCTGATCTATTTCGTGCATCACATCGCGAGCACGCTGCAGTCGTCCAGCATCGTGGTCCGAGTTGCGGACGACGCGTTCCGCGCGATCGACCTACTCTTCCCGCATGATCTCAGCGATCCTTCATCCACCCGGACGTACGATGACTCCATAGTGGCCGCGCGCGGTGCCCCAGAGATCAGCCACTGGCGAGCGATATCATCTCCGAACACTGGATACGTTCAGGGGATCGACGTTGATGCCCTGGTCAGGCTCGCGTGCGACACGGGTCGAGTGATCCGGATGGAGCACGGGCCGGGCGACTTCGTCATTGCCGACACGCCACTCGCGTCGGTGAGTGACGGGACCGCACGGCACAGCACCGCTCGCGACGCATCCACTGTCGATGAATGGCCCAAGATCAAACGCCGCGTTGCCCGGGCCTACACCACCGGCAAGTACCGGACGGTAGATGAGGACGTGGCGTTTGCCCTGCGCCAGCTCGTCGACATATCGCTCCGCGCACTGTCGCCCGGCGTGAACGACACGACGACCGCGGTGACGTGCGTGGACCATATCGGCGCCATCCTCGTGCGGCTGGCGCCGCGACGCATCGATTGCGCCGCGCGCGTGGTTGACGGCGAGCTGCGCGTATTGGTGCGCGGCCCCACCTTCGAGAGCCTGCTGCGCCTCGCGGTGGATGAGATCCGGCAAAATTCCGGCGGCAACGTCGGCGTGCTCGCGCGGACAATGGAGATGTTGATGCAGTTGGCATCGTGCACCATAACGCCGGATCGGCTGGAGCTCATCAGGGAGCAGGTGGTCCTTGTGGAGCAGGTTGCCAGTCGCACAGTTCCCGCGGAGCACGACAGAGACCGGTTGTGTGCGCTCGCGGCGCGCGCACAAGCCAAGGCAACAACAACACCGATACCGGTACCAGAACGAGTACCCACAACAGAGCCCTACGCGGCTCCGCTGTGAACCGCGTCGACACCGGGTTACTCGTTATCGCGCTCACGCTCGCAACCGCCGTCGGCGCGCGCCGGCTGAGTACGCCGTTGCCCATCGTTCTGGCGATCGTCGGGATCATCGCGGGAGCCATGTGGCGTTTCGTACCCGGCCTGGCGCCCGTGACCGTTCCGCCTGACCGCGTGCTCTTCATCTTTCTGCCACCGTTGCTCACGACCGCGGCGTACGCGCTTCCTCTGAGTGCGTTCCGCCGCAACATAGTTCCCATCGCGTTGCTCGCAGTGGGACTGGTGCTGGCGACCATGGCGACCGCGGCGGTGGTCGCGCATGTTCTTATCGGACTTCCCTGGGCCGCGGCATTTGTTCTGGGCGCGATCGTCGCCCCACCGGATCCGGTAGCCGCCACGACGGTAGGAAGCAAGAGCGGGCTGGCCCACCGGCTCGTCATAATACTCGAAGGTGAGGGGATGGTTAACGATGCGATCGCGATCGTCGCGTATCGTCTCGCGGTGGTTGCGGCGGTCACGGGCGGATTTACCTGGACCGGCGCAGGGCTCGCCGTTCTGTGGGAGGCGCCAGCCGGTGTTGCCGTCGGGCTTGCTGCCGGATACGCGGTAGCGCCGCTACGCAGACGCCTGGACCACGTTACGCTCGAGGCTGGGATATCGCTGTTCCTGCCCTACGTCACCTACGAGATCGCGGACCGCATAGGCGCTTCCGCGGTTCTCGCCGTCGTTACTCTCGGATTCATCCTGCAGCGACAGGAGACGACCGCGTCCACCGCCGCCGTTCGCCTCGCGGCGCGCACAGTCTGGGCTTCGCTCAGATTCGCGAGTACGGCGCTCGTATTCCTGCTACTGGGCCTGCTGATCGGAGAGGCCACCAGCACCCGTGTGTCATCCTCGCTCGTGCTGGCCGGAGTCGCTGTCACCGTCGCGGTCATCGCTCTCCGTTTCCTCTGGATATACACCGTGCCGAACTTACGCGGACTGCGCAGTGGCGCGCGGAGCGGAACGGCTCCGTCGCCCCGCGAAGCGGCCGTGCTGGGGTGGGCGGGAATGCGTGGCGTCGTCTCACTCGCTCTTGCTCTGGCTCTCCCCGCGCTGCCGTCCAATGGCAACGGTCGGCCGCGGGACTCTGTACTCTTCATCACGTTGATCGTGATCGTCGGAACACTCGTCCTGCAGGGTGTGACTCTGCTGCCACTGGTGACCTGGTTGGGAGTGGGTGATCCCGATCGCGAAGCTCACGACGAGCGACGTGCGCGCGCGCGTGCTCGTCGGGCCGGACTTGCGGCGTTGGATCGAACGGTGCATAGCGACCCGTCGCTCGCTGCCGACTGTCGTGCACTGGCTGAGCGAATCGCGGACGGAAGTGTCGGCATAGCGGCTCCCGGTACTCTGGGCGGCCGCCCCGACAAAGAGCGGCCACTCGCGAGCGCGCTGGAAGCAGAGCGCATAGCCGTAATGCACATGCGCGACACTGGTCAGATCGGCGAGTCCGTCGCCGAGCGGCTGGTGACCGAGGTGGACGTCGACAGCATGACCGTGAGCGGGACCGCCGCGCGGCTTACCGGGAGCGACAGTTGATGTCGTCGCGAGTATGGAGCCTCAGCCGCACGCCAAGTGTATTTCGTGCTCCGTGATACTATCGTCGCCATCGCGCCAGCAGCGAGAGCGCGTTAGCGGAGCGGTGCCGCCGCACGACTGGCAGCGCTCGCGCACGGGCGAACCAGAATCGATGCAACTCGCGCTGGCTTGGAGCCAGCCTTGGGCGCCGCGCTGTCACCGCGAAACTCCAAACCGCAATATCGGTCCAGTGTGACGGTCGGTACGGAGCCCGCCGGTTTGGATCTCGCCCCGCTCTGGCCCGCCACTACGCTCATCGGCGTTCCAACGCCGATCCCTTCGGCAGTGTGCGGTCCGGAGCGATTCACGTTAATCCATCGCAGCGTGTCGTCCAGGAAAGCGAGTGTCAACGTGTCCTGACCGATCCCGCGGACGGTGATCACGTCCGCACCATTGGGACCCGCCGTCGCGCCAACCACGTACACGAGCGACATCACTGGACGCCGCCACGTGTTCAGGCGCAATGGCCCCACGGCCTCCTGCCGAATTATCGCGTGACCTCCGACGACGGGGGGCTGAGCATCTGAACTGGTGGAACGAGTTGGATCTGCGCGTTCCGACTGGGACTGTTGGCCGTTGGGCCGTCGTTGAGTCTTGTCGCACGCAAGTAGCGCGGCCGACCAGCACAGTGCTAGAAGCGAGTTGCTGACCCAAGAGCGTAGACTGGACACTCCGCAAAATTATCGCTAAGGCGGCCAGTGTGCATATCTTTCGCGCGAGCACCCCGCGTTCCGCGACCGGTATTAACCCTTTCCATTCCAGCGTGCTCCAACTCCCCAGCTATACCGCAATGCGCTACGTGCAGCCGCTGCGCGAGGGCGGCTCGCTGCCAGCGGTGGTGGGAACCAACGGTGGCGGACTCTTCGTTGCCAAGTTCCGCGGCGCGGGTCAGGGGGTGAAGTCTCTCATCGCTGAAGTAATCGTCGGGCTCCTGGCCCGCGCGGCAGGCCTGCCAACACCCGACCTGGCGCTTATCGACGTACCACCGTCGTTCGGCCGATCTGAGCCGGATCCGGAGATCCAGGACCTGTTGCGCGCGAGCCACGGGACCAACATTGGAATGCGATATCTGGACGGCGCATTCAACTTCGATCCACTGGCCGCGGGTGACCTGATCACGCCGGAGCTCGCTGCGCGCATTGTCTGGTTCGATGCGTTCGTCACCAATCCGGATCGGACTCATCGAAACACGAATTTGCTCATCTGGAATCGGCAGCCGTGGCTCATAGATCACGGTGCGGCTCTGTACGCGCAACACGATTGGCCCTCGGTTGACGACCTCCGCACGCGTACGCCCTTCCCGTTCATCCGCGATCACGTTCTGCTCAGGCGGAGCGGCGATCTGGAGCAGGCCGATACCGCGCTCACGCGCGCGCTTGGCGGGGATATCATTCGCGACGCCGTCGCGGCCGTACCCGACGCACTGCTGGACGACCCCGCCATTCTGCGCGACTTCACGACCATTGACGCGGCGCGTGATCGCTACGTCGCCTATCTGGAGGGTCGCCTTCGCGCTCAGCATCTTTTCCTCGCTGAGTCGGTTGGCGCGCGCGACCGCGTTCTGAACGACGCGCCTCAGAGGATGGCCGCACGCCGATGATGAAAATGGTGACAGGACCCGTGGCAGGAGCAGTGACTCAGCCGCGATCCAACAACGAGCAAGATCGTGAGCGATAGCGCCCCGTGGATATCGTACGATTTCGCGATTGTGCGAGTCGTCCCGCACGTGCACGTCGGAGCCTTCATTGCCGTGGGCGCCATTGTCCACGCACGCACCGAAGAGTTCATAGGCGCGCGCTTGGTCACCAATGTTGCGGAGCTTTGCGTGCGCGTTCCAGACTTGGACGCGGAGCTTCTGTCTGCATACTTGCGATCATTGCAGGCCATCTGCAATGGTGATGCGGCCGCGGGCCCGGTCGCGCTCGCGCCGCCATCGGAGCGGTTCCACTGGCTCACCGCGCCACGCTCCGACGTGATCCAGAGCGGACCGGTACACGAAGGCGTGTGCAAAAGTCCCGCTGCAGCGCTGGACGAGCTGTTCGCGAGCGTCGTGAATCTGCCATGAATCTGTCATAAATCTCCCATAAATCTGCCATAAACGCACCATGCATCTGCACAGCCGAACGAACCCAGCTATTGACGAGAATCGCCCGTGAATAAAAAGCCCGCGATCAGCGATCGCATCGATGTCTCCACCACGTGCTCGGACGACGCATCCCGAGAAGCAACGCGGTTCTCTCGCCGCGGCTTCCTACTGCACGCGGGCCAGGTCGGCGCACTCTCCGTTGCGGCCCCGGGCTTTGGTCAGCGACTTCTGGCAGCAGCCGAGAATTCCTCGCTGCGGCGACGAGTTCAGGATACGGTCGCGACAGCCGCGGACCGGGACGTCTTCTCCGGTCTTCACTGGCGCATGATCGGCCCGTTCCGCGGCGGCCAAATGGCCACCGCGACCCGAGTCCCCGGACGTCCGCACGAGTTTTATTTCGGCGCCGTGAACGGCGGCGTGTGGAAGTCGATCGATGCCGGTCGCGAATGGGTGCCCGTCTTCGACTCGCAACCTGTCGCGTCGATCGGCGCGATCGCTGTCGCGCCATCCGCGCCGGATACCGTATATGTCGGAAGCGGTGAATCCACATTGCGCGATTCGGCAGGGTACGGCAACGGTATGTACAAGTCCACCGATGCTGGCCGCACGTGGATGCACATTGGTCTTGACGGTACGCAACACATCGGCAAGATCGCCGTCGATCCCAGGAACCCGAACAATGTCTTCGTCGCCGCAATCGGTCACCTGTATGCCGCCAACCCTGAGCGCGGCATCTTTCGCTCGCGCGATGGCGGAAAAAGTTGGCAGAAAGTTCTGGGTGATGACAACGTCGGCGCGGTGGAAGTGGTCATTGATCCGGTGAATTCGCAGATCGTGTACGCGGGCCTGTGGAACACGCGTCGGCCGCCATGGTTCACGTACGCGCCCACCAACGGCCCCGGTGGCGGCATCTTCAAATCGAGCGGCGGTGGCAGCACATGGACGCGGCTCACAACTGGACTCTCGCAGCAAGGCATCGGACGCACGGGCATTGCCGTTGCGGCGACGAACCCGAACAGAGTGTATGCCGTTGTCGATTGTCTCATTCCCGATGCGTCAGCGGTAGCAGAGCCACCACTCGGCACGCATGCGCCCACTGCCGCGGTGGGTCAG
>JBPCNJ010000288.1:0-4770 GCA_051001375.1 Gemmatimonadaceae bacterium | reverse complement strand
CTGTCCACCCGGGCGAGGCTGCGTCATGGATCACTCAGCGATACGCTGTCTGGTTCGCGAGCACCGGGTTGGTGGGGAATGGTCTGGCTGTGCGCCACGGAAGGGATGCTGTTCGCCTGCTTTCTGGCTGCTTACTTCTTTCTGCGTGGAAGCGTCGAGTCGTTCAGCGCCGAGGGGGGCAAGTACGTTCCACTCACGCGCCCATTGATCATGACGGCGGTGCTGCTCACCAGCAGCGTCACAATGTGGTGGGGCGAGAAGGGGATCAAGGCCGGCAACGTCACCAGACTCAAGATCGGCTTCGCGCTCACCTTTGTGCTCGGCGTTGCGTTCCTGCTGATCCAGGCAAAGGAGTACGCCCATCGTGATACGAGCTGGACCACCAGCGCGTACGATTCGCTTTTCGTCACGATCACCGGGTTCCACGGAGTGCACGTGGCTGTGGGGTTGCTGATGAACCTATTCGTGCAAGTGCGTGCATGGTTGGGTCACTTTGATGGCGAGCGGCACGAGGCCGTCTCCAATAGCGCATTGTACTGGCACTTTGTCGATGCGGTGTGGCTCACGCTGCTCGCTTCTCTCTATCTCTCGCCGCGTCTGTGGTGAGAGCATCCCGGTGATCTGACGCGGGGTATGATTCGGGCTTTGATGCAGGTGAAATCATGACTGATCCGCGCGTGTACGCCGCCGCGAATCCCGCCGCCGAGCGGCGCGCTGGTGCGACGTTCCCCAAGGAAGCTGGGAACGGTGCGCTCTGGTTCGCCGTATTTGCGCCGCCCACCGCATGGTCTGTTGATGCGCTGACCAGTATCGCCGTGCATCAGGATTATTGTGTGGCGCTGGTCGGCCGAACGTTCCGCGCCTGGAGCGGGGTGGGAGTGATCCTGACCGTGGTGGGGATCGTGATGGTCCTCATCGCGATCGCCGGTGGAGTGATCGCGTGGCGCGCATCGGCCGCGCTGGGGCAGGATACCGGGCTCGGAGACACCGACATCGATAGGCGCCGATTCATGGCGCGTGCCGGACTGGTAACCGCTGCGCTGTTCTCCTTCGGCATCGTTCTGCGGATAATCGCGGTGTTCATCGTTCCTCCATCGTTCTGCGGATGACAGCAGAGCCGGTCTGGACCCAGTGGGGCGGCGAGCCAGCGGAGCTGCTGCTCATCGCGATACCGGCAGCGTGGTACGCGATAGGCGTGCGTGCGCTGTGGCGGCACGCCGGAACTGGGCGCGGGGTGACACGACTGCAGGCGCTTTATTTTGCCGCTGGAGTGTTCGCTCTGTTTATCGCGCTTGTGTCGCCAGTCGATGCGTTGGCGGAGGCGCTGTTCAGTGTGCACATGATTCAGCATCTGCTGCTGATACTCGTTGCGGCTCCGTTGTGCGTGCTCGGTGCGCCGCTGCTTCCCATGTTGTGGGCGCTGCCACGGTCCACTCGACGGCGGGTGGGCGACTGGTGGCACAGGCACGCGGTGGCGCGCGCGGTTGTTTACGTCGCGACCGCGCCAGTTGTGGTCTTCGCGCTCCACACCGTCGCGCTCTGGTTCTGGCATTTCCCGGTCCCGTATCAGACGGCGCTGCGCGACCCATTTGTGCACGCACTGGAGCACCTGGCGTTTTTCGGAACGGCGCTTCTCTTCTGGTGGGTTGTGGCGCAGCCTGTGGGGCGTCGCCGCCTTAGTTATCCGGCAGCCATACTCCTGATCGGAGGGACGCTGATGCAGAGCGGAGCACTAGGTGCAGTGCTGATGTTCGCGCGCGTGCCGTGGTATCCAGCGCACGCGGCAGACGCTCGCGCGTGGGGCGTCACGCTGCTCGGCGATCAGCAGCTTGCGGGGCTCATCATGTGGATACCGGCGGGCTTCATATACACTGCGGCGGCAGCGTTGCTATTCATGCAGTGGATGCGGGCCGACGAGCGGAGCACCAACCCAGTACCCCGAACTGCGCGATCACGCAATCCGGTCCCGCGCCTTGAGGTTGCCAGATGACCATGTGGCGACAGGTTCACCGCGTTCTGCACCCGGTTCTGCGCCTGGGTGTGATCGCCGCGATTACCGGCGCAGCCGCATGCAATAAGGCGTCTCAGACCAGGCCGGAACAATACGTCGAGGACGGAAACGCCACGCGCGGTCGCACCACGATTGCTGCGTATGGCTGCGGCTCATGCCATTCGATTCCGGGAGTGCGCGGGGCGAACGGAATGGTAGGGCCGCCGCTCGATCACTGGTCGCAGCGCAGGATAATAGCCGGGGAGGTGCCGAACGACCCGGCGCGCCTGATCACGTGGCTAACGGTCCCGCAGTCCATCGAGCCAGGCACGGCGATGCCGAACATGGGCGTCACTGACGGCGAAGCGCGCGACATGGCGGCGTATCTGTACACGCTGCGCTAGCGCCGCGTAATCCAGGTGGTTGCTCCGCATCGGGCGAGTACAAATGGAAGATTGCGTCCGCACGCCACGGTAAAGGGCAGAGTATCCTAAATAGTATCGGAGCCAGTAATCACCTCATGGAGTTGCCATGCGCCGCTCAGTAGCGCTAGACCGCCGTGACTCACGTGTGCGACCGGTCGAGGAGGCTTGGTACCTGCCATTGTTGGTTGGCGTGCAGGCTTCCCTGGCGCACACCGCAGTCCGACGCCGCTCTCGGACCTCCGTTCGCGATCTTACCGGGATCGCTATATCTTGCCTGAGCGCGGGGAAGGACCGGCGGCCCGCGGCCGAGGTGACGCGGATGCTTTGAGTTAGCCGGAGCTAACGTCGTACTCACCCGGACTCTTGCGCACTCTCACGGACGCAAATGGGGCTCGAACCGGTGGGTGTAGGTTCTGCAGCTGTAATGGGCTAAGACAGCTGAAGCGGTTCTCATGCGAGGACGCAGCGAAACGCTCGGATGGCGAAATGGGTAGACGCGAGGGACTTAAAATCCCTTTCGGTAGCACCGAATGCGGGTTCGAGTCCCGCTCCGAGCATTGCACGTCGGGGGCCCAGGAAGATAACTCTGGCACCGGCAACATCCCGCACCCGGCGAAGTTGCTCACCGCCCGCGTGCACTCCGCAGCATTCTCTCCAACTCGTTCGCGCGCTTGTTCGACTCCTCGGCCAGGCACCTGGCTCTGGCCGGTGCCCACAGTCGCCCGCCAACGCCTCGCGTGCGGCGTTGACATTCCTCATCTCGCACAACGATCCACGCTCGCTGAGCGGAACGCAGTCCGCGCACCATGCGCGGCTCGCGCCCGGCGGAAGCACCTGCACTCTCTCGCAGTGCAGCGATGAGCGCCGCGTACACGTTGTTGAGCCGAACGTCGGAGATGGCGAGATGGGTCGAGATGCACGCGCGCTGGTTGGCGGCTGATGGCGCGCCGCACGGTCCGGCGGCTGAGGTGTCACCGGCTCCGCTCGCGCGCCGCTCCGTACTGCCGGATGCGCGCGATGTCGTCCCAGGCGTACGCATTTTGACTGTTCCGGGCGTCGTCGCTGTTACCGCGTGTGTGGATGCGCCGGTTGCGCCAGTTGCGCCAGATGCGCCAGATGCGCCGGTTGCGCCGGTTGCGCCGGTTGCGCCGGTTGCCGCTCCACCTGTCGCCCGCCGCGCCGCGGCGGTTGGCGATACCGCGACGATAACCGTGTTCGAGTCGCTGAGCGCCGGCATCCCGATCGAGGCGGCCTGCGAATCTGCCAGCGTCTGCGGCGGCGATTGCCTCATGCCGTGCGACTGGACCTCCGCCAGGTCCCGCGCGAGCGCCGTGTCGGCTGTCGCGTCAGGTCGCTTGCGACTGCATCCGCCCAGGGCTACGGATGCAACAAGAGCACCGACCAGTGCAAGGCGTTGGGGTGCAGCGGTTCGAGGAGTCACGATCGGCCCAGGGTGGAAGGAGCGTGCCATAACCGCATCGGCGAGAAGATGGCGCCACGGCCGAACGCAAAAGGTGGGCGTGTGAATGAAATCTCACGCGCCCACGTCTGAACCTCACAGCACCGCACCGGATCTGCACGTTCTAAGCGTCACAGCTTGGAACGGCTTAATGCAGCTTAGAACGGAATATCGTCATCTCCCACTGACGCGGCCGCCGCGGCGCGCGGCTCCCGTGCTTTCTTCTCACCAGCCGGAGCCGCAATAGGCGCGGGCTCGTGGCCTGCCTCCTCCGCGTCACCCATGTGTTCGGACCCGGTACCCGAACCGGCGCCATTCTGCCGTGCTGGCCAGACGACTCCCTCGCAGTTGCGGTCTCGGCACTTGTAGTCAGGCGCCTTCGGGTTGCGCTTGGTGAGCCGGTTGTCCCACGTCCTGCCGCCGCACTTGGGGCAGCTAACCGAATCCACGTCGGTCAAAACGTTGGAGTTGAGTTGTGAGTACTGAGGCACCGCCGCGGTGTCGGTCGCAACCGCAGATTTCGCGGAATGCCCTGAGCCGCTTGCGGCAACGCTTCCCGCCGTCGTACCGCTTCCGTGGCGCCGCTCATACGCATGAGCCGGATCGTCAACCGGCTTGGCGTACTTGCCGTCGCCGTCCACCTCTACCCAGTTCTGCTCGTACGCGTAGAGTTCGTGGCCGATTCCAAACCGGACCGCGGCGCGCTTGAACGCATCCGTTGAGGCCTGCTTGTAGTCACGCCCGGTGCCCACGTCCTCGCGAATCACGCCCAGAACCTGGAGCCGCGCCTTGAAGGCGCAGACGGAATCCGAGTCATCGTTGCCCGCGATCCCGGGAAGCATCTCCAGCGTGAGGTCCCATTCTCCGGGAACCACCGTGTCCAGCCGGTCGCGCAC
>JBPCNJ010000287.1:0-9547 GCA_051001375.1 Gemmatimonadaceae bacterium | reverse complement strand
GACGCACCTGGTTGACTGGCGCGCCGTGCCTGAGTCGCTACCGCGCTTTGACGTCGTGCTCGCCTCCGACGTGCTGTACGAGTCGCGCTACGCTCCGTTGGTGGCGAGCGTGATCGATCGGTTTCTAGCACCTCGGGGCGTTGCTTACGTTGCCGACCCTGGGCGGGTCGCGGCGGGCGCATTCATCGAAGCCTGCGCGGAGCGCGGACTCGCGAGCGGCACGGCAGCGACGCGGCCGTATCTGGCGGGTAAGGTGCGGCAGACGATAACGGTATACGAGGTCACGCGGTAAACCCGGAACACACCCAAGTGCTGAAGGACGTAGCCCCGCTATGTATCACCCGGCGCAGCGGCTAGCCGCTGCGCGACCACCTCCGAGATATCGTACACCGGCACCTCGGAATCCTTGGCCGTAACGCCGTCGCGGATCATCGTCATGCAGAAAGGGCATGCGACGGCAAGCACATCAGCGCCGGTCGCCAGTAACTCCTCCGTGCGCTCGACGTTGATGCGCTTGCCGACTGTCTCTTCCATCCACATCCTCCCACCACCCGCGCCGCAGCACAGGCCGCGACTGCGCGTGCGCTCCGGTTCGGCGAGAGTTACAATGGGGAGCGCGCGTTTGAGAGTTTCACGCGGCGCGTCGTAGACGTCATTGTAGCGGCCCAGGTAGCACGAGTCGTGGTACGCGACGGTGAGCTGCTGGCTATCAGCGCTCAGCGGAATGCGATCCTCCTCGAACAGTCGGGCGATGAAGGTCGAGTGGTGGATGACATCGTAATTGCCGCCGAGCTGCGGATATTCGTTGCCGATCTGATGGAAACAGTGCGGACAATTTGTGACGATCGTCTCCACGCCGTACCGATCCAGCGTCTCGATGTTGTCGCGGGCGAGCATCTGGTACAGGTACTCGTTGCCCATCCGGCGCGCGGGATCCCCGTTGCACTTCTCTTCCTGGCCCAGAATGGCGAACTGCACCTTGGCCGCCTGCATCACGCGCGCGAAAGCGACAGCGATCTTTTTGGCGCGATCATCGAACGATCCCATGCAGCCGACCCAGAAGAGAACTTCCGGGCGCTCGCCGCGCTCGACCATCTCCGCCATGGTGGGAATGTCCAGCCCGTCTGCCCACTTCGCGCGGTCGCCGGGATCAAAAGCCCATGGTGATCCGTTCCGCTCCATCGACTCGAAAGCCGGCTGGATCTCCGGCGGAAAACGCGACTCAGTGAGCACGAGGTTGCGCCGCATTTCGTTGATGACGTCCAGGTGGTCGATCGAGACCGGACACTCCTGGATGCACGCGCGGCAACTGGTGCAAGCCCACAGCTCTTCTTCGGTGATGTAGTTGTCGAGCAACCGATTATCGAGCGCCGAACGAACAGTGTCGATGTCCGCTCCCTGCTGCCGCGCATCGTCCCCCTCGCCAGCGTCGAGATGCGGATGCTCGAATTCGCCGAAGTCGCCCGTCGCGAGCGGCGCCAGCTCCATCAGCCGTTGGCGAGTGTTGACGATAATTTTGCGCGGGCTCAGCACCTTACCCGTGAGGTTGGCCGGACATGCCGCTGTGCAGCGCCCGCACTCAGTGCATGAGTAGCCATCCAGCAAGTTCTTCCAGCGAAGCTGCGTTACGTCCGAGGCGCCATACTGTTCAACATCCGCCTCCAGATCCATGTATCGCATGGCCCCAACAACACCTGGCCCGCTCGTATTGGACAGATACGTGTTGGGCAGCGATGTGAGTACGTGCAGGTGCTTGGAGTACGGCAGGTAGTTCAGAAACACCAGAATGAGAAGCGCATGCGACCACCAGCTCACCGTGCGCCCAGTCTCCAACGCTCCACTCGATAGGCCGCCGAGCGGGTGCGACAGCGCGAACGACACCGGCTTGAACGCTGTCGCGCCGGCTGGATGCAGCGCGAAGTCGAAGGCGCCGAGCAGGATTAGGCTCAGCATCAGCGCGGCGATCATGCATAGAATCAGGATCGCGTCGCCTGAGTGTACCTTGTCACCTTGCAGTCGCGCGGGCTTGACGACGATGCGCCGGTACAGCAGAGCTGCGACCGCTACTAGTACGAGCACCGCGAACAACTCCTGCGACAGCACGTACAGCGAGTATACCGGGGCCGGAAGGATTCGCGCGTAACTGAAGCCTGGAAACAGTCCGCTCGCGATGATCTCGGCAGTGCCGATCGTGAGCACGACAAAACCCCAAAACACCGACGCGTGCATCGCGCCTGCTTTGGGATCACGCAGGATCTTGGTCTGACCGATGCCGATGAAAAAGAGATTCTTGATCCGCTCGACCGGGTGATCCGTGCGATCTTCCGGCAGACCAACCGTGCGCATGTAGCGAACCAGCCGCTGCGCGTTGTACGAGAAGAACGCCATCGCGAGCACCACCACCGCGATGAAGATGGCGTGCCCGGCAGTCATGTCGGTCATGTCGCTCTCCCGAGTGCGCGCAGTAAGATGTGACTCACCGTGTGACTCACCCGCGCGCCCTGGCCTCCTTGACCGCCGCGGTAAGTGCCGGGACGATCTCGAACAGGTCACCAACTATTCCGTAATCGGCAACCTTGAAGATCGGTGCTTCCTTGTCCTTGTTGATCGCGACGATCGTCTTGGCCGTTCGCATTCCCGCGAGGTGCTGGATTGCCCCCGATATCCCGACCGCAACGTAAAGCTGCGGACTAACCAGGCGTCCCGTCTGGCCGATCTGATCGCTGTGCGAGCGCCAACCGTCGTCGGTCACTGCGCGTGTGGCACCGACTGCGGCGTTGCCGAAGGCATCAGCCAGGTCTTCGACCAACTTGAAATTCTCCGCGGCCTTGAGGCCGCGCCCGCCGCTCACGATTACGGGCGCTTCGCCCAGATCCAGCTTGGTCCCGCCGCCCATCTTCACTTCTGTCACCACCACGCGCGACGCAGCGGGATCGCCCACAGACTGCTGCTGTTCAACGGTGCCCGCCTTTGCGTTCTCCGTTGGCGTGAACGTGTTGGCTCGAATCGCGACCAGTGCCGGCACCGACGTGATCTGCACGGTTGACATCACCTTGCCGATGTTGACCGGATGCTTGACGATAACAGCGTCACCGCGCAGCTCGATTGACGTCACGTCGGTCACGAGTCCGACGCCCAGCTTGGCCGCAATGCGCGGAGCGAGATCGCTCCCCAACGCCGATGTCGGAAATATGGCGGCGCCATAGCCCCCAGACTTGATGCGCTCCGCGACCATCGCGGCGAGCGCTTCAGGGTTGTACTTCTCGTACGCCGCGTTCTCGGCCACTATGACAACGTCGGCCCCGTGCTGTGCCAGCTGAGGCGCAACGGAGGCAACACCCGGCGCGCCCGCAACAAACGCGTGGACCTGTCCACCCGAGGCGTCAGCGAGAGCGCGCGCAGCCGTCACTGTCTCGAGCCCGATTTTGCGAAGCTCGTTGTTGCGAGTCTCCGCGAATGCAAACACATTGGCCATGATTACAGTACCTTCGCCTCAGTCTGAAGCAGTCGTACGAGTTCCGGAACCGCGGCCGCGCCCTCACCGATGATCCGGCCGGCGGCGCGTTCGGCGGGGAGTTCCATTTGCATCACCGTTACTGTCTGCTCACCGAGCTGCGCCGGCTTCACTTCGAGTGGCTTCTTCTTCGCCGCCATTATTCCCTTGAGCGAAGGATACCGCGCGGTGTTGAGTCCCTGATCGATGGTGAGAACGGCGGGAAGCGGGAACTGCACGAACTCCTGCCCACCCTCAATCTCACGCTTGGCCGAGCCGGTCGCGCCGTTGATGTCCAGCTTGGAAATCGCCGTGACTATCGGCAGACCCAGCAGCTCGCCCACCATGGCGCCAACCACACCGTTGGAGGAGTCGGCCGACTGCTTGCCGAAGAGAATGAGATCATAGCCGCCGTCCCTGAGCTCGGCCGCGAGTGCTCGCGCGATCGCCAGCCCATCGAACGGGATGACGTCGGTCTTCAGCTCGACGCCACGATCAGCGCCCATCGCCAGCGCCTTGCGAATCGTCTCCTGTACCGCGTCGGTGCCGAGTGAGATCACGGCGACGTTAACGGCCGCGTCCTTGTCCTTGATTTGCAGCGCGGCCTCGACAGCCCACGAATCGAAGTCGTTCATGTCGTACTTGAGCCCGGTCTCGTCAACCGACGTGCCGCTCGCTGCGATCTTGAAGCGCACATCCATGTCCGGGACGCGCTTTATGCACACGGCAATCTTCACCGCGGAAGTCTCCTGAATGTGGCGGATGGACCTGTGGGAGCCCGTGAACTTCGGGCATACAGCCTGAGGTAATGTAACCGCGCCCCGCACGGGACGGGGAGCCACGGTACGCGCTGCCCGGCGAGCGCTCCCCGGCGAGCGCTGCTGCCGCGAGCAATGCGCGAATACCCTGGTGTTGTACGCCGTACATAACGGCTCGGTAGGTTGAAATTTCTCGTCTGGCGGTACAGCGGTCACTTCCGTACTTTCGATGCCGCTCACCCGAACCGCCGCTGAATGAACCGTTCCCCGTCCAGGGATCGGCACGTACTGCGTCCGAATCGGATGAGGATTTTAAACCGACGCAGCTCTGCCCGTTTTTCTCCACTTCCCACTCGGATGTGTGTACATGAGAGCAAACCAGGTTCGGCACCTCGTATATGCCGTGCTCACCCCTATCGTGCTGGCGACCGTTAGCGTTGGGACCGCAGTCGCCCAGTCCACCACTGTCGTCGGCCGCGTAACCGCGGCGGAAGGGGGCGCCCCGATCCCCGATACTCGCGTCACGGTCTTAGGAACTAACCTCGTCACCGGGACCAACGCGGCAGGACAGTACACTCTCCGGAATGTGCCGGCCGGAGCTGTAACTGTTCGCGTTGTCCGGGTCGGATACCAGGAACAGAAGAAAGGAGCTACGGTCGCCAACGGCCAGTCGGCGACGCTCGATTTTCAGTTGACCGGAACGTCGGTGCAGTTGTCGCCTGTTGTGACGACTGCCACCGGTGAGCAGCGGAGCGCCGAGCAAGGGAGCGCCGTATCCACCATCAATGCCTACCAGCGCGCGCGCCAGGCGCCGGTGACAGATCTCGCCAGTCTTATCGCGGCGCAGGCGCCAGGCGTGGTGGTTCAGCCCGGCAATACGACCGGAACCGGCGCCAACATTCGCATCCGGGGCACCAACAGCCTGTCGCTTAACAACGATCCGATCTACGTCATCGACGGCGTTCGCATGACGAGCGCCAATGGAGCCCAGAGCCCCAACATCTTCACTGGCGGCGCCATTCAGAGCCGCGCGCAGGACATCAACCCTGACGAGATCGAGAGCATCGAGATCGTGAAGGGCCCGTCCGCGGCGACACTGTACGGGACGGATGCAGCGAACGGCGTGATCGTCATCACTACCAAACGAGGACACTCCGGGCCAACGACCTACACCGTTTTTGGTGAGACAGGGGTAGTCAGGGATCGCAATCAGTATCCCACCGCGTATACCCTCTTCGGGCACGCACCCGCCGGCAGCAAGGCCAACTGTGCCAGGACGAGCGTTACAGCGGTAGCGACTGGCTCCTGCCTCGCCGACAGTCTGAGCTCGTTCAACTTGTTCCAGGATCCCAATACAACGCCGCTTGGCACCGGGTATCGCCGAAACGCGGGGCTCCAAATCCAGGGTGGCCAGGAGACGGTCCGCTTCTTCACAGCCGGCGAATACACCCACGAGACGGGAATATTTCAGATTCCAAGATTCGATGTGCAGCGGCTGGACACCCTCGGCATTCCGATCCTGCCCGAGTGGAGCACGCCAAACGACCTGGCCCGTGGGAGCGTGCGCGCCAATGTTACCATCACGCCCTCGCCCAAATTCGACGCGCAGGTGTCGACCAACTACATAACACTACGTAGTCGGCTGCCGCAATCTGACAACAACGCTTTGGGCGTGCTTTCCAATGCTTTCGGTGGCCCCGGTTATCAATTCCTTGCCGATCCAAACGCGACGCTAAGCTCGCTTGGCTACCAGCTGCACGGCTATCGCTTGGATACTCCGGCGGAGAGCTTTCAAGATGTATCGACGCAGTTCATCAACCGGTACATTGGTAGCACGAATGTGAGCTACCGGCCGACAAGCTGGTTGTCCGCGCGTGCGGACGGCGGCGTGGACTACACATCGCAAATCGACCAGCAACTCTGCCGTCGCGGCAACTGCGCCAACATCGGCGCCACGCGCTTGGGCCTCGCGACCGACGATCGCTCGGCGTTCCGCACCACGACGGTCAATGGTGTGGCCACGGCGACATTCCAGCCGCGAACATGGCTCAACTCGAGAACGTCGCTCGGCACGCAGTGGGTGAGCAAGGCGTTTGACCGGAACGGGTCGCAGGGGTTGACGCTCCCACCTGGCGCAACCACCGTGGACGCGGGAGCAACCCAGCTTGTCACGTCGGCTCACAGCGACTCCAAAACGCTCGGCCTGTTCGCCGAGGAAGTGGTCGGGCTGCGAGATCGCGTGTTCCTGACCGGTGCAGTGCGGTCCGATCAGAACAGTGCCTTCGGTACCAGCTTCCAACGTGTTTTCTATCCCAAGGCAGCCCTGGCCTGGCTCGTCTCGGACGAGGACTTCTTCCCCCATATTCCAGGCCTGAGCGAGCTGCGGCTGCGCGCGGCGTACGGTGCCGCGGGCGTCCAACCCGGCCCCATCGACGCACTCCGGTACTTCACGTCCACAGTGTCCAACGTCTCGCTTCAGGACCAACCCGGCCTGCTGTTCGCGTCAGCGGGCAACGCAGTCTTGCGCCCCGAGCGATCCGGCGAGTTCGAGACCGGCTTCGATGCTCGGCTATTTGACACCAGGGCCACCGTCCAATTCACGTACTACAACAAGAAGACCACGGATGCGCTGGTCGGCGCTGTCGTGCCACCGACTCTCGGTAGCGGTAACACAACCCAGCTCACAAACTTGGGCTCGGTGAAGAATACGGGGTTCGAGCTGGGCCTGCGCGCCCGACTCGTCGATAAGCAAGCGTTCTCGTGGGATGCAAACCTCAACGGCTCAACCAACTCCAATGAGCTCCTCACTCTAGGAGTGGACGCCACGGGAGCGCCACTGACGCCCCAGGTTTTCTCGACGTTTCGGAACCAACCCGGCTATCCGCTTTATGGATACTGGCAGCGCAAGTACACCTACAGCGACGCCAACAGTGACGGCATCATAACCCTGAATGAGATCAAAGTCGCCGACTCAGCCACCTTTGTGGGCTACTCGCGGCCGCGGTACGAGACGTCGCTCAGCAACGCCTTCGAATTCTTCAATCACACGCTCCGCTTCAACACGCTGTTCGATTACAAGGGAGGCAACAAGCTCCTGAACGGCACCGAGCGCATTCGCTGCTCCGGCCGCAATAACTGCCGCGGTGCAAATGACAAAACCGCGTCGCTCGAAGAACAGGCACGCGCCGTCGCGGTACGTGAGGATCCGTCGCACACGCAATACGGCTACATGGAGGATGCATCCTTCGTCCGCTTCCGAGAGCTGTCGGTGACGTACGTGCTTCCCACCGCACTGCTCGGCCGGATGAACGGCTCCAGAAGCGCGAGCCTCACATTCTCGGCGCGCAATCTACACACCTGGACCGGCTATACCGGACTCGATCCCGAAAGCAACGCGAATGCTGGATCCACGTTCAATTTGCCCAGCGACTTCCAGACGGTGCCACCGCCGACGTTCTATATCCTGCGGCTCAATCTCGGCTTCTAACGGACACGGAGCTCTCATTTCATGATGCACTACATACACAAGCTGAACAAGGCTACGCGCGCGGCTACAACGATCGGCACTCTTGCCGTCGTTGCGGCCGCGGCAGGCTGCAGTCGCGACACGCTCCTCGGGGTCGATAACCCCAATGTCATAGACCCGAGCGCCCTTAACTCTCCTGACGGCGCCGAGGGGCTTCGGGTGGGCGCGATCACACGTTTCAAGGCGATGACCGCAACCGGCGAGAGCAGTTGGCTCTTCGGTGGATTGTTGACTGATGAGTGGAAATCCACCGACACCTTCACCCAGCGGGACGAGACCGACCAGCGAACCGTCACCGAAGAGAACAGCTTCGTCGCGGCCATGTATCGCAACATCCACCGCACCAGGGTCGGTGCCTACCAGGCGATCCAGTCGCTTCGACAGTACAAGGCAACCGCGGTTGGCGAGATCGGCGAGATGTGGTTCCTGAAAGGCTACTCCGAGCTGCAGTCGGCGTCCGATTTCTGTAACGGGCAACCGTTCGCGGACCTCAGTTCGGGAACCGCGGAGTTGAGCAATCCAGTAGACGTGAGCACCGCGTTTACGATGGCGCTCGCGTCGTTCGACTCGTCACTGGCCGCGGTCGGCTCGGCAACCGACACTGTCAGCGTTCGGGTGCGTGCGTCTGCTCAGGTCGGCCGTGGACGTGCGCTGCTCGGACTCGGGCGTTTCACGGATGCCGCGGCAGCCGTCAAGGGGGTACCGGCATCGTTCGCGTTCAATCTCACCTTTCCCGCCTCGCAGGGGAAAGAGGATAACATCATCTGGGTGCTGAACATCAACGTCAAACGCTACACTGTGCAGGACAGTCTCGATCCCCAGGGCGGTATCTTCACTAACGGCATGCCGTTCGTCTCCGCGAAGGACCCACGTGTCCCCACCTCGGTAATCGCGAAGACCGGAATTGACGGTGTGACTCCACACGTGGTGCAGGGCGTGTTCCCCTCGTTCAACTCTGTTGTCCCAGTTGCAAACGGGGTCGACGCACAGTTGATCGATGCGGAGGCCCGGCTCAAAGCGGGCGATCCAACATGGCTGACCGTGCTCAATAGTCTGCGCGCGGGTCCGACGTCGATCGGTACCCTGACCATCAGCAAGATGGCACCGCTGACTGATCCGGGTACAGATCAGGCGCGACTCCTCCTTCTCTTCCGTGAGCGGGCGTTCTGGACGTATGGACGCGGCCAGCGGCTTGGAGATCTACGCCGACTCATCCACACCTACAACGAAACACCGGCTCAGGTCTTCCCGGGACAGGGCGCCGTCTACTCGCGGAAGAACGGCCCGTACGGCAGTGACGTGAACTTCCCGGTCCCGCAGGCGGAGCGGAACAACGGCAACTTCAAGGGTTGTACCGACCGAAAGGCTTAGAGCTTCCAACGGAGTCCCGCAAGACGAGAGCCCCGGGTGTCGCTTAGCGACGCCCGGGGCTCTCGTTTACTCAGCACAACTCGCGCGATCAGGTCCCGGTCGGCTTGATGTTCGGGTTGTTGTTGCGTTCTACGTCAGGCAGAGGTAAGCACCTCTCCATTCCGTAGACTCCGCCATGCGGATAAGGAGTCCCCGGGGCCGGATTCAGGTCGAGATTCAAGCGGCGTATATCGTACGCGCGCGTACCCTGGAGGTACAGCGCCCGACTCCGCTCCTTGATCACCTCGTTCTTGATCGTCACTGGATCGGTGCTCTGGCACGCTCCGGGCAACTTGGCCGCGGTCCGGCTGTTGTTGCTAATGTTCCCAGCCGTCTGGCCACCCTCCACCTCGGCGATTA
>JBPCNJ010000286.1:0-3926 GCA_051001375.1 Gemmatimonadaceae bacterium | reverse complement strand
GTCACGGAAATACCGCGTGCTTCCAACAGTTGCGCGAACATCTCGCACAGCAGATACGATTCGCCAAACGGCTTGGACGCGACAATCACCGGCTTGTCGCGGTTACTTGCGCTGGCATTGATGTTGGATCGGTGTAACTGCTGCGACTGCACCGTTACGAGCGGTAGAAACATGGCAAGTACAGCAAGACAGCGCGTTCGTAGCTTCGCACCCGCTATCATATGCGTTTCAGTTGTGCCGACGTCGCGAGCGCACGCTGTATCAAAGCGGCGACATAGTCAGTCGCGGGAGATGTGTGCAGCTCCGTCATTGACCCTCGCTGCTCCACGCGCCCAGCCCGCATCACGGCGATCTCGTCGGCCAGTCGCGCGGCCTCCGCGAGGTCGTGGGTGACGAGCAGCATGGTTACGGGAAACTCTCGGCGTGCATTCTCGAACGCTTCATGCAGCTCTGCACGGGTGATGGCATCCAGCGCACCGAACGGCTCGTCCAGGAGTATTACACCGGGCCGCGCGGCGAGCGCGCGTGCAAGAGCCACGCGCTGACGTTGCCCGCCTGACAGCTCGTACGGGAAACGCGCGCCAAAGCTCCTGACCGACATCCCCACGAGCTCCAATGCGCTGGTAGCCGCTACATTCGGCTCCGGCATTCCTCGTAACGTCGGCACCAGCGCGACGTTGCGGAGCACTCGCCAATGCGGCAGGAGGCCGCCATCCTGCGGCACGTACCCGAGGCGACGCCGCAGCGCGATTTCAGGTTGCGATCGCACGTCAACACCGCCCACCTCAACGCGCCCGGCATCGGGCTCCACCATCCGATTGAAGCAGCGCAGCAGCGTCGTCTTTCCCGATCCACTCTCACCCACAAGCGCGAGCGTTTGCCCCGCGGCTACGTGTATACTCGCGCCGTCAAGACCTATGACATCGCCGAAGCGGTGTACCACGTCGAGCGCGGCGAGATCGCGCGGCGGTTCCCGTTCGTCAGACGGCATCAATGGTCATAGAAATGTTGGCGGCCATACCGGAATCAAGGCGATGACGATCGACAGCTACAGCGTTCCCGTCCTAGCCTGTCGGCCGGTTACCTCGTCCAGGTGAATTCGAAACACCACGTGTCGGAACGGAACCGGGTCATTTGCCTGCAACGTGCCCGGCAGCAGTTCGCGCAGTAGTGCCAGGCCGTGCTCGAATGAGTGCGCATCGGCCGGAGCCGAGTCGAGCGTCAGAAAGTCAACCACGCCTCTCGCCACGACGCTGCTCCAGTCAAATATGCCTCTGGATTCATCGACCTCGAATGCGACCCAGCGATGGTGCGCGATCGTCTCCAGCTTGGATCCGTGGGATGTCCGGCCGTAAATCCAGCCATCCGCATACACGTAGTTGATCGGCTCGATGTCGACGCGGTCGTGAAACGCGTACGCTATTCTGCCGACGTGGTTCCGTGCGAGTAGGGCATCGATCTCGTCGCGCTTCAGCTCGCTGAAGACGGGTGTGGTAAGATTCGCCATCTGTGATGCCTCCATAATGCGCCGCCAGGAGTGGCAGCATCGAGTTTAACCACCGCGCGACAAACATCACTCGCGACTATCCGCGAACCGAGCGGATAGCTAATACTATCAGGACTCGGTCCAAACCCAATCCCGAATCTCAGGTGCATTCTGGAAGTATTTCCGCGAATACCGCACCGCTTCCGCGATCGTTGTCTCCGATCGATCGAGCAAGTCGGTACGGAGCGAACGGTGATATCCCGAGCCGTAGTTGCATGCTGTACGCGATTCGGTGCGCCAGTTCCTTCATCTGGTGTGCCGTTGGACCGGCGAAACGCGCGTCCACGATTGCCTCCAGAGTCGCCACCCATCGCGCGAAATGCTCAGCCGTGAGTCCCGGCATTTCCAGATGTGGCGACAATTTATGGCGGCGCACGGTAGAGGGCATCTCGCTGGAGTCGAGAGCCGCGAATAGCCTCGGCGATCACTGCCTTGCGTTCGGCCACTCTCGGTTGGATCTTCGATCGATGCATCTCTCACACTCCTGCCGGACCGGCGCGCTCGGGACCCGCCGATGACGGTGGATCTCCGCGAGCACGACGCCGGTCTCGTCATCCCAGACTTTGGCGACCAGACCCGGCTGGAGATGTCGCTCTCCGAGCTGGTGGGCGCACTTCCGCCGTCGGCGATTCTCAAGATCGCGAACGAAATCCGTGCGCGCGTCAAATCGGGAGCAGAGGTCATTGACCTGTCAGTTGGGGACTTCGATCCCAACTACTTCCCGATCCCGGAGAAGTTGTCACACGCTGTTCAGCGCGCGTTGGCCTCTGGGGTGACGAACTATCCGCCACCGCCTGGAGTCCTGTCGCTCCGGCGGGCGGTGAGCCGCTATGTGGAGCGTGCATGCGGCGTGCGATATCCAATCGAGTCCATACTCATTGCGAGCGGCGGACGGCCGATCCTGTACGGTGCGTACCGCACGGTCGTATCAGCAGGCGACACCGTAGTGTATTCGGTGCCCTCGTGGCAGAACGAGGCATACATCTGCCTGTCTCAGGCCAACGCGGTGGTGCTCGAAGCGAAGAGCGCGAATGGCTTTCAGCCGACACTCGACGACATCGCGCCGCACATTCGTTCCGCGCGGCTGATCTCGCTCTGCTCACCGGGAAACCCGAGCGGCACGGTGATGGATCCAGACATGTTACGCTCCATTCTCGGAGCGGTGGTCGAGGAGAACAATCGACGCTTACGCGATGGAAACGGGAAGCAACGTCCGCTGTTCGTATTGTACGATCAGATCTATGGCTCGCTGCGCGTGAGCGGCGACAGGCACCGCTATCCCACCGCGCTGGTTCCCCAGTCCGCCCCGTATGTGATGTCGATGGACGGCGTGTCCAAGGCATTCGCGAGCACGGGCCTCAGGGTCGGCTGGCTGCTGGCGCCACCGGCGATCGCGCGCAAGATGGGCGAGCTTGTCTCGCACGTTGGAGCGTGGGCGCCGCACGCCGAACAGGTGGGGGTTGCCGAGTTTCTTGAGGATGCCGATGCGGTTACGCAGTACCGGGACGAGATGGACCGAAAGATTCACGAGCGTCTCGAATCGGTGTACACCGGTTTCGTGGCGATGCGTGAGGAAGGTCTGCCCGTCGACTGCATTTATCCGGACGGCGCCATCTACGTTTCCGTGCAGTTCCGGCTGCGCGGAAGGCGCATCGGCGGACGTACCATCGAGAACAACGAAATGGTTCGCTCGTTGTTGCTCGAGAAGGCAGGTGTGGGATTGATCCCGTTTCAGGCCTTCGGACTGATGGACGAGTCCGGGTGGATGAGGCTGTCGGTCGGCGCCGTGTCGATGCAGCAGATCCGCGAAGTGTTTCCTCGCGTGCGGGCGTTGCTGAACGAAGTCGAGTAGACGAGAGCGGTTCCCAAAACTTCGCATCATCGTCGTCTCCGTTACGCGCTTACGCCCTCAAGCGGCTGAATGTCCACAGCGCTTGGACACTGGAGCGTCTCATTAGACCGTAGCAGTGATCGCGCCACCACATGCCCGGCATGAGCGACCAGATCACCCGTCTTTAGGGGTCGTTGCCATCTAACGCCTCAGCAGCAGCGCACCTCTGAAAGTCAACACGACGCTGAGCACAGCGATTCCATGCGCTTGTAGTGCACGAGTACAAGTGGGTTTCTTCGTCCTGTAGTACGCCCCGCAAATCAGCAGCTCCTTCCTTCCCGTCGCTAGGTCCGAGAGCGACCGAAGTCGGAGCTCGCGGTGAATAAGCGGCTCAGTCTCCGGAAACTCTGCGATCGTTCTGACGACCGCATCGATGTCCCCGATGAACTCCTCGCCCAGCCCCTCACGCGAGGTCGCGTACCAAGCACAGGCCGCCGCCACATCATCCTCGGCCGATGCAGTGAAGCGAACCGTCCATGTCACTAAATG
>JBPCNJ010000285.1:0-9034 GCA_051001375.1 Gemmatimonadaceae bacterium | reverse complement strand
TTCCAGGACAAAGCCCGCGTCACGAATCATTTCCAGGTCGGCTCGCGCTGACTGACCGGCGGTGGTCAGATAGTCGCCGATGAAGAGCGAGTTAGCCGGATATAGTCCGAGCGGCTGCAACGAGCGTAAATGCACCTCGCGCCCCCCAGCGATTCTGATCTTCTGGCTCGGCAACAGAAAGCGATAGAGGCACAGCACGCGGAGACATCGGCGCGGGTTGAGCGCGTCGTGCGTGCTGCTGTCGCCGAGCGGAGTGCCGCCGATGGGGATGAGAAAATTCACCGGCACGCTGGTCACATTCATCTCACGCAGCGAGAGAGCTAGATCGATGATGTCGTCGTCGCTCTCGCCCATCCCGATGATCCCGCCCGAACAGGTCGATATCCCTGCATCGTGAACGTTGCGGATGGTGTTCTGCCGGTCTTCGAACGTGTGCGTGGTGCAGATCTCTTCGTGGTAACTGGCGCTGGTGTTCAGATTATGGTTCACCGTATCCACACCGGCACGTTTGAGCCGCTCCGCCTGCTCCGAGTTGAGCAGACCGAGACAGGCGCACACGCGCAGGTCATGCCTGGATTTGATCTCCTCGACCGCGCCCAGAATCTTGCCGAACACGCGCTCGCCCGGTGCTCGGCCGCTGATTACCAGGCAGAACGTTCCAGCCTTGAGCGCAGCCGCGCGATCCGCGGCCGCAAGGATATTCTCGCGCGCCAGCAGTGGATACTTCTCGATATCGGCGGTCGAGATCTTCGACTGTGAGCAGTAGTGGCAGTCCTCTGGACACAGCCCGCTCTGCGCGTTGAGCAGGAAATGCAGCCGCACCCTGTTTCCCCAGTACTGCCGCCTGACCCTGTAGGCGGCCGCCAGCTGCTCCAGCAGATCCTCGTCCGGCGCGCTGAGCACGGCGCGTGCGTCCTCGCGCGATATGACGGTGCCGGCGAGTGATTGGTGTGCTACCGCGTTCCAGTCTGTGGTCATGGGAACAAGATAATATCCATATCTACACCGGGCGGCGCATCGTGGCGTGCGACGAAAGCTCGCGCGCCAGCATCGCAAGGTGAGCGTGGTCGCCGGGCCTGTCCGTATGTGGAAAGCTCACGACCGGAACGGTGCGGAGCAGCTCCTTCAGCACTGCCTGGTTGGTGCGCTCAGCGGTGCCTGGGCGTTCGTTCGATATGCTGTTCAGGACAACGGCGCGCACGTCAATTCCGTGCGCGAGTGCGGCGTCTACGGTGAGAAGCGCGTGGTTCAACGCCCCCAGTCTGTTGGCCGCGACGATAACCAGCGGAAGATTCCACCGCTGGAAGAGTGTGGCGAAATTCTCGGTCTCCGTGATTGGGACGAGCAGGCCGCCGGCTCCCTCGACGATCACCACGTCGCTCATGGCGCTCAGGTCGGCGAAGGCTCTGTCCAGCACGCTGATATCAACGTGAGTTCGCGCACGCCGGGCAGCGACTAACGGGGCCAGCGGCTCCTCGAAGGCGAAAGGGCGTACGAGGTGCATGGCGTAGCCGATCCCCGAAGCGGCGCGCAACTGTTCCGCGTCGGTGGAACCCCCGCTCTCCACTGGCTTCATCGGCGCTACGCGTGCGCCCGCGGCACGCATCGCCGCGATAATGGCGCACGCGACCACAGTTTTACCCACTCCGGTATCCGTCCCGGTAATGGCGAGGCGAGTCATCGGGAGATCAGGAATTCTTCAATCACCGAATACACATTGCTGAGGTCGTCAACGGTCGTGCAATACGGCGGGAGAACATACACGACGTCCCCAAGGGGCCGCAGTAGAACGTCGTGCGCCAGCGCGAATGCTCCGAGGTCGCTCCCGATTGCGCTGAGATAGCCACTCTGATCACTGGTGGAGCCAACCAGATCAAACGCGGCAACGGTCCCGATGACACGCGTGTTCGCTACCATCGGATGCGAGCCCAGCCGTCTCATCTGATCCACGTGCGCCTGATTGATGGCCGCACGCCGATGTGCGGATGCGTCGTCGAGAAGAGCCAGCGATGCACGCGCGGCTGCGCATGCAATCGGGTTGGCGGTGTACGAATGCCCGTGGAATAGCGTGCGTCGCCGGTCCTCGCTCAGAAACGCGGCGAAGACTTCCTCGCTCGTGACTGTCGCGCCAAGTGGCAGCGCACCGCCGGTAATCCCCTTGCTCAGACACATGATGTCGGGCGCGATACCGGCACGGTCGCATGCGAACAGCGGCCCGGTCCGTCCGAAGCCAGTGAGAACTTCATCCGCGATGAACAGAACGCCGTGTTCGCGCGCGCTGGAGCGCAGCGCGCGGAGCACTGCCTCGTCATACACGCGCATGCCACCGGCGCCCATGAGCAGTGGCTCGACGATCAGTGCGGCGATTTGGTCGCCCTCGCGGTCGAGCATCGCATTCAGGGCCGCGACAGTGTCGCCTTCGGGCGGGGCGGGGAGGCGACGAACTTCAAACAGCAATTGCTCGAACGGAGCGGTAAACGTGCCCCTGCCGCTAACACTCATGGCGCCAAAAGTGTCGCCATGATACGCGTCTTCCAGAGCGACGATGATCGGGCGCACTCGGCCGGCGTTGGCGTGATATTGCAGCGCCATCTTCACGGCGACTTCCACCGCAGTGGAGCCGTCGTCCGAGAAGAAGACGCGAGTCAGGCCGTCCGGGAGCACACCCGCCAGATCCCGCGCCAGCAGCGCGGCGGGCTCATGCGTGAAAGTCGTGAAGATGACCTGGTCCAACTGCGCGGCCTGACGCCCAATTGCCTCAGCGATCTCGGGCTGCGAGTGGCCGTGCAACGTTACCCACCACGACGATATCGCGTCCAGAATACGCCTGCCGTCACGTGTATGGATGAACGCTCCCGATGCGCGCACGATCTCCAGTGGCGGCACCGCGCTCAGGTGTTGCGTATACGGGTGCCATACGTGCTGAACGTCCGCTGCTACAGCATTCCGGTCCATCGCGCTCACCCCAGCACGGTCCGTAACGCTTCGATGAGGCCGGATATCTGATCGCGGGTGTGCGATGCACTCACCGTGATGCGCAGACGCGACCTTCCCATCGGGACTGTGGGTGGACGAACGGCGCCTACCAGAAAGCCGCGCTGGCACAGTGCGCGTCCGGTGGCCGCCGTCCGCTCCGCGTCACCGAGAACAACGGGGATGATATATCCGTCCGCATCGCCGCCCGGTGTGAGGCCGATGCCGCGTAGTCCATCACGCACGACTAGCGCATTTCCAATGAGCCGGTCCCTGCGCCAGGGTTCGTCCTGTACGATGCGGAGCGCCTCGATCGTGGCGGCGGCGAGAGCGGGCGGTGCCGCGGTCGTGAAGATGAATGCACGCGCACGGTTCGCCAAATAGTCAATCAGCGTTGCCGACCCGGAAACGAAGGCACCAGCCGTTCCTATCGCCTTCCCCAGCGTCCCCATCACGATGTCGATGTCGCCCTCGACGCCAAAGTGCTCAGTCGATCCGCGTCCGTGCGCGCCCAGAGCGCCGGTTGCGTGTGCGTCATCCACGTACGTCCAAGCGCCGTACTGGCGCGCGATCGGCACGAGTTGATCCAGTGGGAAGAGATCACCATCCATTGAGAACACGCCATCGACAACGATCATCCGGCGCCTGAACTTGCCGGCGTCGTCCTTGAGCATCGCGCGCAGTGCATTCAGGTCCCGATGCGGAAACACGCGGGTCTCCGCGCGCGACAGGCGCGCGCCGTCGATGAGCGAAGCGTGATTCAGCTCGTCGGCGTAGATCGCGTCCCGCCTTCCAACGACGGCCGGAATTGTTCCGGTGTTGGCTGCGTATCCGCTCGCGAAGAGAAGCGCCGCCTCGGCGCCCTTGAACAGCGCCAGATCCCGTTCCAGCTCGAGGTGCGCCGGATGCGTACCGGATATGAGCCGCGCCGCCGCGGCTCCGGTCGCATGCGATTCCATCAGTTGTGCGGCGGCTACATTGGCGACGCGCGGATCATTGGCGATGCCCAGATAGTCGTTGGACGAGAAGTCGACGGCCGAGACGCCGTCAACCGTGATCTGTGCCCCGCCGCCACGCTCCACGGCACGCATCGTCCGCCGCAACCCAGCTCTGGAGAGCGTTTCGAGCTCGTGCGCGAGCGTCTCGTCCAGCGACGACATCGCCGTATCCATCGCGGTATTCATCGCGTGACCGCTGCTAGAAAACGTTCCAGTGCAAACGTGCCCAGCTGTGCACACGGGCCGAGGAAGTTGTAATCGCAGCCGTGCGTCGCCCACGGCAGTCTTAGGAACAGGTGCGGACGTCCGGCGCGCGCCAGAGCCGAATCCAGCCGCACGCTCTGCATCACCGATACGAGCTCGTCGGCGTCTCCGTGCAGCAGCAGTGTCGGAACTGCCGACGTCGCAAAGTTTATGGGCGACGCCGCGTCATACGCAGCACCGGCCGTTGTGGGCGTGCCGCCGAGATACTGTTCAAGCACGCGAGTGCTGTTGAGCACGCGTGGATTGGATGGATGCGTGAAGCCATATCTCAGGTCCGACGGTGCGTAGTAGCCAACCGCGCCGCGAATCCCGACGTCCGGTGTCGTGTATGCAACCAGGAGAGCGAGCTCACCGCCCGCTGATCGGCCCATTGTTACCACGCGTGTGGGATCGATGCCGAGCCGAGCGGCGTTGGCGCGCAGATACGCGATCGCGTCGCGCACGTCATCGCGTGCGGCGGGGAACGGGTAAGCCGGAGCAAAGCGATAATCGGGTGATGCGACTACATAACCGCGCGCCGCCAAATACTTGTTGAGCGGCGCAAGGTCGCGACGCGATCCACCGCTCCATGATCCACCGTGAATCATGAGAACCAATGGTGCCGCTGCAGCCGGTGTTGCCGCGGCACCAGCGGTCGGTCTGCGGTAAATGTCCAGATACAGATCGCCACCTGGACCCGTCGCGTACTTCTCCGTCGACATGACCACCCCCGGCGTGCTTGCGGGGAGCACGAGTCGCGCCACCGATAGCGGCCTTGAGCGCGGTGATGCGTCCGGGAGAGCGCGTGGCGCTGTATCTCCGAATGTCGCGACGCGCGCGGGAAGAACGCGCGCTATTGAAGCGGCGCGCACCAGCGGTGACAGGGCGAGACCGATCGTGGCCAGATTGAGCAGAGTCGATATGCCGGCGCGTTTCCCCTGGCGCGGCGGAAGGAACATCAGCAGTAACGCGAGAATCGCGACTATGTAACCCCAACCCATCGCCGCGATAGACACTATCCACAGCGTAGTGGTCGGTGCGGGCACTACCGCGAGCAGGGCTATCGCGAATAGTAGAGCCGAAAGAATGGGGCGGATCCACATCGCGCCGCCGCTTCGGGGCCGGCGCGTTCCGCGAAACCGGTTGCGCCGCCTCACGCCGGCGTGTCTTCCGTTGGGCGGGTAGACACGACCGGTGCATCCAGCGTGAGTGTCCAGTCTACCGCGATGTCTTCTCTGAGCGAATCGCGTACGGAGCAGTACTTGGTCACCGACAGCTCTATCGCGCGTTCAGCCTGCGCGCGCTCAATGCCTTCGCCGGAGATACTGAAGTGCAACGTCGCGCGTTTCAGTCTACGCGGCACCGTGTCAACACGCTCACCGACCACCTCCACATTCAGCGACTCTACCGGGGTGCGACGTTTGGCCAGAATCTCGACAATGTCCACCGATGCGCATGCGCCCAGCGCGGATAGTACTGCATCCAGCGGACTTGGGCCGCTCGCTCCCGAAGAGTCGAGCCGCACTGTCACTCCCTCATCCGTTCCGTGTGCGCGTCCCTGTGTTCGGCCGACATCAAAGCGACCATCGCCTGCCCACCGCACCCGAACCGAAGCGTTTGGCGTATTGGTTGTCACAGTCCAGTCTCGATCGGCACACGTACCGCGTTGCCCCACTCGGTCCAGGAGCCGTCATAGTTTCTCACGTTCGGATAGCCGAGTAGATATGACAGCACGAACCAGGTATGGGCGGAGCGCTCGCCGATGCGACAGTAGGTGATGATGTCCTCGGCGGGCGTGAGCCCCTGCTCCCGGTCGTAGATCGCGCGTAGCTCGAGCGAGCTCTTGAATGATCCGTCGGCGTTCGCGGCTCTGGCCCACGGTACCGATCGCGCGCCGGGAATGTGACCGCCGCGCAGCGTTCCTTCCTGCGGGTATTCGGCCATGTGCGTCCGCTCGCCCGTGAACTCCTGCGGACTGCGTACATCCACCAGCGGCTTACCATCCTTTGACTGGGCTAGCGCGTCGGCGAAAAAGGCACGAATACCGTAGTCAGATCGCTCAGGTGCCACGTATTGCGTGGGCGGAAACACTGGATGCTCATCCGTCATCGGGCGACCCTCGGCTTCCCACTTCGCCCGACCGCCGTCCAGCAACTTGGCGTTCGTGAAGTTGAACAGTTGGAAGACCCAGAACGCATACGACGCCCACCAGTTGTTCTTGTCGCCGTAGAAGATGACCGTCGTGGATTCGTCGATCCCTTTGGAGCGGAGCAGCTTCTGGAACTGCTCGCGATCAACGTAGTCTCGGATGAGCGAATCATTCAGATCTACGTGCCAGTCAATCTTCTGTGCGCCCGGTATGTGCTCCACTTCGTAGAGTAGCACGTCCTCATCGCATTCCAGAATGCGTAGTGAAGCATCGTCCAGATGCTCGGCCAGCCAGTCCGTGCTCACCAGCGTCTCGGGGCGTGCATATCGCTTGGCGGCGATTACTGGATCGATATCAGACATAAAACATATGTTTGTTGAGGATTGATATATTACGATGCAATATGCCATCCGCCAACTTTCCGCGCCCGATGGAGCCGTATTCTCGGCACGTGATCGTGTGTACGGGCGGCTACTGTTCGCCTGAACGATATGGCCGCTCGCTATACACGCTGTTGGCTCGGCTGCTCGCGCGCGAGGGGCTGCTATCCGGTCCCGGGCGGGTAAAGCGCGGCGAAACGCCATGCCTGGGCGTGTGCGAGGGTGGCCCGGTCGTTGTGGTTTATCCCGAAGGCGTATGGTACGCGGCTGTTACGCCCGAGCTGCTCGAGCGCATAGTCGTGGAGCACCTCAAGGGAGGGCAGGTAGTGGAGGAAGCGGTCTTTCATCGCCTTCCCGGAGTGGCATAGGACTGTGACGCGCGAAGCTACCCACCGACACGTTACATTAGTGCCGTGACCAACCCGCTTGATCCGCGCCGGCTCGCACTTGGGGCAGCCCAGAAATTTCTATTTGACGGGCGTGACCCCGAACACGTTCTGGGCAACCTTGCGAGCCTCGGAGAAGCACCCCCTAAACCGAAGCCACCGCCAATGTCCCGTTCCCGCGACCGCATCCTGGCAAACCTCGACGAGATGTACCGGGAGGCGTTCGAGCGCGCCAAGGCATCCGGCGACCAGTCCCAGATGGCCACGCTCGATTTTGCCTATCGCCGAGAGCAGCTGTACTTCGAGATTCTGCTGGACGTTCGCGACGCTGTAGAGCGGCGATAATGTTTTTCGTAGGGGCGACCGGCGGTCGCCCTTCTCCTGATGCGATCGGTAGCCGCCCGAACCACGGGTGAATTTGTGGCCTTGGGTCGCCTTCAACGCGGCGGTCCTGGCCATCCTCGCGGTGGACCTTGGGCTGTTCAATCGCAAGGCTCACGATGTATCAGTTCGAGAGGCGGCCGCGTGGAGTGCAGTCTGGGTCACCCTCGCGCTGGCGTTCGCCGCGGGCGTCTTCTACGTCCGCGGCCATCGCGTCGGGCTGGAGTTCATCACCGGCTACCTGATCGAGTATTCGCTCTCGATCGACAACATCTTCGTCATGGTCCTGATCTTCTCGTACTTCGGAGTCAGGGACGAATTCCAGCATCGAATTCTCTTCTGGGGAATCATCGGCGCCCTGGTTATGCGTGGGCTGATGATCGGCCTCGGCGCTGCGTTGATCGACCGGTTTCACTGGATCACGTACGTCTTTGGCGCGTTCCTGGTGATCACCGGCGTGCGCATGGCGTTTCAGGGTGACAAGGAGATAGACCCGGGAGCCAACCCCGTCTTGCGGCTGATGCGTCGCGTAATTCCGGTGTGCGCCGAGTATGATGGCCAGAAGTTCTTCGTCCATGCGCGCGACCCAGGGCAGGACCGCGCGCAGGGTGCCTCCGGACGCAAGCGATGGATGGCAACGCCGCTCTTCGTCGTTCTGGTGGTGATCGAGACGATGGATCTGGTCTTCGCGGTGGACAGCATCCCGGCCGTGTTCGGTGTCACGCGGGAGCCATTCATCGTGTACAGCTCGAATGTCGCCGCCATCCTGGGGCTTAGATCGCTGTATTTCCTGCTCTCCGGCGCTGTGCAGAAGTTCCGGTATCTCAGCTACGGCCTCGCGGTCGTCCTGTCATTTGTCGGGATCAAGATGTTGATTGCGGCGTGGTACCATATTCCAACGCTCGTCTCGTTGGTCGTGATCTTTCTGGTGCTGGCACTGGCCGCGATGGTGTCTGTGATCGTCGTGCGGCGTGAACAGACGAGAGAGCCGACAGGAATGCAGTGACGGATGCCCCACATAGGGGCGATCGGCGGTCGCCCTTGCTCATACAGCCACCCACGGTAATCATCGCGAACGCCCGATTCTCGACCGGGGATCCGGTGCGCCCGTGGGTCACGGCACTTGCTCTCCGAGACGAGGCGCTTGCAGCGATGGGCTCTGCGGCGGAGATTCTCAAGCTGGCGGATCCCGCCACTCGACTGGTGGATGCTGGAGGGCGTACTATCGTGCTCCCGCAACGCCTGACCGCGGGTGATCTCGTTCGAGTGGTATTCACTTCCGATAGCGACTTTGCGCTCGTGTTCTCTTGAAAGAGAAACAACAATGACACTCGTCCAGCTCGACTGATCGTGGCCCGCTCGACAGAACGCGCGGGCTCACGTGCGCAGGCGCAGGAGCGTGCACAGTCGAGCGTCGCGGCCGGGTTTCCACTCGACGCGATGCTCGGAACGCAGGCAGCGGTGCGCGTTCTGCGCGTGCTTGCGCCGGGCGACGAGCCCGCACCGCCGCATGTTGCACAGCGC
>JBPCNJ010000284.1:0-12925 GCA_051001375.1 Gemmatimonadaceae bacterium | reverse complement strand
TCGGCTCCCGCGGCTGAGTTCGATCTGGGGCTCTTGCTGCCCAGCGGGGTGAGCGCGGGCGATGTCGCACGAGTAATCACCGCGACGGCGGGCGAACTGCTCGAGGCGCTGGTGCCTTTCGATGAGTTTACCGGAAGCGGCGTGCCTGAGGGGCACCGCAGCGTCGCGTGGCACTTGACCTTCCGTCACCCCGAGCGCACACTGCGCGACAAGGAGATCGATGGGCGTCGCGCGCGCATCTTACGCGCTCTGGAAGAGGAACTACGTGTCCGACCACGCTCGGCCTGACAGTACCGCGCTTGTCGAGCTCACGCGATTGGTTAGCGCGCTCGGCGAGGAGCTGGCCGGCTACAGAAGAAGAGCCCTCTCCGCGGAGGCTCGGCTGCGCACACTTGACGAGCAGATGGTGCACGTGACGGGCGTTACAACCGAGCGTGTACTGGAGCTGGAGCGCGAGAACGCGGAGTTTCAACGCCGTATTCAGGCCGCATCTGATCGCACGACGAGAATGCTCGCGCGCGTGCGCTTCCTCAAACAGCAGCGTGACGGCGGAACGTGATGGCAGCCAAAAAGACCAGCGTTCGCGTGACCATTTTGGGAGAGGAGTACACGCTGCGATCTGCCGCTACAGCCGAAGAAACACAAGCTGTTGCTGGTTATGTGGACCAACAAATCCGCGAGATAATGCAGGCGGGACTCGTGATCGAGTCACACAAGGCGGCGATTCTCGCGTGTCTGCGATTAGCGGGAGAGCTGTTTCAAGCGCGAGCCAGCGCGAAACGCGTGGAGCAGGATGTGATAACCCTGAGCGAGGAGATCCGGCCGTGGCTGCCACCGGCCAAGCGCCACGATTAACTTCTCCGGATGGACTTCACGGTCACCCTGGCCGCGGGCGCGATTCTTGTGCTGGTCGCTGCCAGTGCGGCCTTTCTCATAGGGCGTAGCGCAGGAACGCGGGGTGAAGACGAGAGGCAGCGTGCGGCCGGTACCTCGGCCGATCATACTGCCAAGCGAATTCTCGCCGACGCGGAGCGTGTGGCGGCGGAGGCAGAACGTGATGCCGCGTCGCTACGGAAGAGCGTCGTTCTCGAGGGCAAGGAAGAGCTCATGCGTCTGCGCGAAGAATGGGCGCTGGAAGGGCGCAAGCGGCGTGAGGAGATCGAGCGTGACGAGCGTCGATTGCAAGATCGAGTCGTCACTCTCGAGCGAAAGGCCGATTCAGTGGACCAGCGCGACCGCGAAGTGCAGCGTATCTCTGCGGAGTTTGGATCGCGCGATGCCGAACTCGCGGAGCGTCGGACCGAGCTCGAACATCTCGTTGCGGACGAGCGGCATCGACTCGAAGCGCTCGCGGGCATGTCCGCGGCAGAGGCAAAAGCCGAGCTGATGAAGCGGTTGGAAGAAGAGGCACACGCCGACGCGGCCAGTCGACTGCGCGGCATCAGAGAAGAGTCGCGCCGCAACGCCGAACGGGAGGCAAAGAAGATCATCGCGCTGGCCATTCAGCGCATCGCTGCCGATCAGACAGTGGAGACTAGCATATCCACAGTTGCGCTTCCGAACGACGAGATGAAGGGCCGGATTATCGGCCGCGAGGGTCGCAACATTCGCGCTTTCGAGCTGTCGACCGGTGTTGACGTGATCATCGACGACACGCCCGACACGGTTGTGGTGAGCTGCTTCGATCCGGTTCGGCGGGAGCTCGCGCGCGTCGCGCTCGAGAAGCTGGTCTTTGACGGACGCATTCACCCCGGCCGCATTGAAGAAGTAGTGAACAAGGCGCGCGATGAGGTGGACAAGGCAATTATCGAGACCGGTGAGCGGGCGGCGTACGAGAGCGGCGTTCACGGACTGCACCCGGAGCTGTTGAAGCTCGTCGGCAGGATGAAGTGGCGGACGAGTTACGGGCAGAATATCCTGAACCACTCCAAGGAAGTCGCGTGGCTCGCGGGGATAATGGCCGCGGAGTTGGGTCTCGACGTTGCGATGGCACGTCGCGGCGCGCTCCTGCACGACGTGGGCAAGGTGCTCACGCACGAGCACGAGGGAACCCATGTTCAGCTCGGCGTGGAGATGGCGACCAGGTACGGTGAGGACCCGTCGGTGGTGAACGCGATTGCGGCGCACCACGACGACGTGCCGCACGAGACAGAGGTCTCGGTGCTCATCCAGGCTGCGGACGCGATCAGCGGCGCGCGTCCGGGTGCGCGGCGCGAATCGTTCGAAACATACGTGAAGCGACTGGAAGGAATTGAGCGCATCGCGGCCGACTACCGCGGTGTTGAAAAGGTGTTCGCGATACAGGCGGGGCGGGAGGTGCGCGTGATTGTCACTCCAGAGACTGTGGATGATCCACGCATGGAGGCGCTGGCCGGGGAGATTGCGGCGCGAATCGAGCGCGAGCTACAGTACCCTGGACAGATAAAGGTTGTGTCGATTCGCGAAACGCGTGCTTTCGGCGTTGCCCGCTGAGCTGATCGACGGAACGGTGATGGCCGCTCGGGTGCGCGCTGACGTCGCGCGCGAGGTAAGGGATCTCGCCGACTCCGGCACGCGCCCGGGTCTCGCGGTCGTGCTCGTGGGCGACGATCCGGCGAGTGCGGTGTACGTGAGCGCCAAGGGGCGTGCGTGCACCGAAGTGGGAATCGCGGAGCGTACGATCCTGCTTGCCGCGAGCACGACGCAGCGCGAGTTGATGCGGCTGCTGGACGAGCTGAACGCGGATGCGTCGGTGCACGGGATCCTCGTGCAGTCTCCGCTCCCCGCGCAGATCGACTTCGACGCGGTGATCAGGCGAATCGATCCGGCCAAAGACGTGGATGGATTTCATCCGCTCAACGTTGGAAAGCTGCTGGCCGGCGAGCGAGATGGATTCGTTCCGTGTACGCCGGCTGGTGTTCAGGAACTGCTCCGGTTGTGCAACGTGCCGACGCACGGCAGGGAGTGTGTCGTGGTGGGGCGCAGCAACATCGTCGGCAAGCCGATGGCCGCTCTCATGATGCAGAACGCACCCGGCGCGAATGCGACTGTTACCGTTTGCCACCGGTATACTTTGGATCTTGCCTCGCACACACGCCGCGCCGACATCCTGGTGACCGCGGTGGGAAAGCCGAATCTGATCACTGCCGACATGATCAAGCCGGGTGCCGCGGTGCTGGATGTGGGGATCACGCGTGTGGCCGACGCATCGCGCAAGAGTGGTAGCCGCCTCGTTGGCGATGTTGACTTCGACGGCGTGCGCGAAGTGGCCGGACTACTGACGCCGGTGCCGGGCGGCGTTGGTCCGATGACGATCGCGATGCTGCTGCGAAATACGGTTCGGGCCGCTCAGCGAGCGGTCGTCGCATGAGGGTGCAATCGTGAGAAGCAGCCGCCGTCCGACCCGCCAGTGGGGATCGCAGCAGAACCTTGACATGTTCGGCAATGTGGAAGCCGTCATGCCCGTTTCGGCGCCGATCGTGATCCCAGGCGCATCGCCGGAGTCCGCTGTTCCCGTCGCGTCGTTGACCGAGACGGCCCGCGCTGTGGTGGAGGGCGCGCTGCCTCCGTTGTGGGTGCGTGGCGAGGTGAGCGATTTCAAGCGTCATCGCAACGGTCACTGGTACTTCTGTCTGCGCGACGCTACTGCGCAGGTGCGTTGCGTGGTATGGTCGCGCGGTCAGCGGTTGATCCCTACATCGCCGGATGACGGAATGGAGGTGACCGCGTACGGGCAGCTGACGGTGTATCCAGCGCGCGGCGATCTGCATCTCAACGTGACCGCGATGGAAGCTCGCGGCGACGGACTCTGGCGGAAGGCTCTGGAAGAGACGCGGCTTCGGCTGGATCGCGACGGGTTGCTGGCGCCCGAGCGAAAGCGTGCGCTTCCGACCGCTCCGCTGCGCGTGGGCGTTGTAACGAGCCCCGACGGCGCCGCGCTGCGCGACGTGATCGCGGTCATCCGTCGTCGCGCTCCACACATCACCATTGCCTTGAGCGCGACCGCTGTTCAGGGCACCGCTGCGCCGGCGCAGATCTGCGCCGCAATTGAGCGTGTGTGTCGGTGGGGTCGAGCCGATGTGCTCATCATCGGTCGCGGCGGTGGTGCGCGTGAGGACTTGTGGGCTTTCAATGACGAGCTTGTCGCCAGGGCGATTGCCGCGGCATCGGTTCCCGTAATCTCAGGCGTCGGCCACGAGATCGATATCACGATCGCCGATCTCGTCGCGGACTATCGCGCGGCGACGCCGTCTGCCGCTGCCGAAGCTGCGGTGCCGGTGCGAGCCGACATGTTCGCGGCCCTCGCGGCTGCGGGGGAAGCGCTGCGTGACGCGATGTTGCGCCGGGCTGCGTTCGCGCGAGGGGACCTCGAAAACGCGGCCGAAATACTCCGGCGCACTGCCGAGCTGGATGCGAAGAGGCGGCGCGCTCGCATGGCAAACGTTGCTGGACGGCTCAATGTCCTCAGCCCGCTCCCGACGCTGGCGCGCGGCTACGCGGTTGCGCGGGATGTTTCGGACAGGCGCACACTGGCCCAGGTCGCCGACTTCGACCCCGATCGCCTCTTCACGCTCACTCTGCGCGACGGCGACATTGTCGCGCGTCCGGTGAAATAGCCATGAGCTACGAGGCACAACTTCAGCGGCTTGAGAAGATCGTGATCGAGCTTGAGGGCGACGGTCTTCCGCTGGACGACGCACTCCGGCTGTTCGAGGAAGGAATTGAGCTGCTTCGTATGGCCTCAGACGAGTTGACGCGCGCCGAGGGACGGGTGCAACTGCTGGTAGAGCGGGCGGAGGGCGTATTCGAAACGCGCGAGATGGATGGTTGAGACCACCGCTCGCGTCGACGCTGTCGATACGTCCAGGGATGTCAGTGCGATCGACTCAGCCCTGGCGCGGCTCTGCTCGGAAATTCCGGCAGTGGTGCCGTTGCAGGTGGCCGAGGCCATCCGGTACACCTGCCGTGGAGGCGGAAAGCGGTTACGCGGCATCATGGTAGCCGCATCGTATCGAGCCGCCGGCGGCACCGGTGATGCGTATCTCCTCTCGGCCGCAGTCGAGATGTTGCACGCGTACTCACTGGCGCACGACGACCTTCCGTGCATGGACGATGACGACGTTCGCCGTGGCCGGCCGGCTACCCATCGGGTATATGGGGTCGAGACAACGGTCATCGCTGGAGCCGTGATCATACCGTTTGTCGCTGGAGCACTCGCTCGTGCCGGCGGCAATGTCTGGCCGGAGTCGACCGGACGAGCCATGATCGCCGAGCTGATGGGTGCTGCTGGCGCCTCTGGAATGATCGGCGGCCAGTTGGCGGATCTGGCCGCGGAAGACGCTCCCGTCGGGTCGGTTGGCGCGCTCGAGCGAATCCATCGTTGCAAGACCGGCGCATTGATCGCGGCCTGCTGTCGTGCGGCGGGGATGGCGGCTGGCGCGAGCGATGCATCCATACGAGCGCTGGGAGAGTATGGAAGTGACGTTGGGCTCGCGTTCCAGATTGTTGACGATGTGCTGGACGTGACGTCGACCTCCGCACAGCTCGGCAAGACGGCTGGTCGAGACGCCGCTCTCGGAAAGAGCACCTACCCGGGCCTCCTCGGTGTAGAAGGAGCGATGTCGCGCGCACACAATTTGGTGCGCGAAGGCTGCAACGTTCTGGCGCAAGCCGGTCTGCTGACGACCGAGCTGCGGCACCTGGCCGACCTGGTTATCACTCGCACGCATTGAAGGCGATGTCAATTCTGACCCGCATAAGATCCTCGGCAGACGTGAAGGCGCTGACCCGCGATGAGCTGGTCCAGCTCGGCGCGGAGATGCGCGCGTTCCTCATCGATTCGTGTTCGCATACCGGCGGCCACATTGGTGCTGGCCTTGGCGTTGTTGAGCTCGCGATCGCGCTCCACGCAGTGTTCGACACGCCGCAAGACCAGATTGTGTGGGACGTTGGGCATCAGGGCTACCCGCACAAGCTTCTGACCGGGCGCGCCAATCAGTTCGGCACGCTGCGACAGGAAGGCGGCATGTCGGGATTTCTCAAGCGGACCGAGAGCGCATACGACAGCTTTGGCGCGGGTCACGCCGCGACGGCCATTTCAGCGGGTTTCGGCATGGCGACAGCGCGCGACCTCAACCTGGAATCGTTCAAGGTCGTGTCCGTGCTCGGTGACGGCGCGCTCACGTCCGGGCTGTCGTACGAGGGGCTGAACAATGCCGGCGCTTCGGGGCGCGACTTTATCGTCGTGCTCAACGACAACGAGATGTCGATCGCGCGTAACGTGGGCGCCATGGCAAAGTATCTCAACTCGGTGCAACGCAATCCGCTGTATAACCGCGTTCGCTCGGCGATCGGGACCGTCGTTGATGGAATGCCTGGGCCGCTTCAACCCGTCAGCACCATCGTGAGGAAATGGGAAGAAAGTATGAAATCTTTCCTCACGCCCGGCGTGCTCTTCGAGGAGTTGGGCTTCCGCTATTTCGGTCCGGTCGATGGGCACGATCTCGATTCTCTGATTGACACATTTGCTGCGGTGCGCGCGCTGGAAGGACCGCGGCTGGTGCACGTCATCACACAGAAGGGGAGGGGATTCCCCGCGGGCGAACACACTGAGAAGTGGCACGCACTCCCGGCCGGGCATGATCCCGCAACGGGGAAGCAGGTCCTATCCTCTTCGGCCAATCCTTCGTACACGGCGGTTTTCGGCAAGGGATTGGCCGAGCTGGGGGCAATCGATCCCAAGCTGGTCGCGATCCCCGCGGCGATGCCTAGTGGCACTGGGACGGCGGTTTTTGCGAAGGCATTCCCTGAGCGGTTCTTTGATGTCGGAATCGCAGAAGGTCACGCTGTCACGTTTGCCGCGGGCCTCGCCACTCGTGGCATTCACCCGGTGTGCGCTATCTATTCCACATTCTTGCAGCGCGCTTACGACAACGTCGTTCACGACGCAGCAATCCAACATCTGCCGGTCATATTCGCAATGGATCGTGCCGGACTGGTGGGGGAAGACGGGCCAACACACATGGGGCTGTACGACATTGCGTACATGTTGGCGGTGCCCGCGATGACGGTGACCGCGCCCAGGGATGGCACCGAGATGTTGGCGCTACTCCGGAGCGCGACAATTCACACGGGCGGCCCGTTCTCCGTGCGGTACCCGCGCGATGCGACTCCGGACGTTGTTCCGGCCATTTCGGAGATCGCGCCGGTTCCATTTGCGACATGGGAAGTGCTCCGGCGCGGAACCGAGTTAGCCATTCTGGCCGTCGGTACAATGGTCAACGAGTCGCTCCGCGCCGCGGAGGCGCTGGCGGACGAGGGACTCTCGGCAACCGTGGTCAACTGCCGCTTTCTCAAGCCACACGACGAGGTCACGTTAAACGCGCTCCTCGCCGATCATAAGCAATTCCTCGTGGTCGAGGAGGGCACCGTCGTAAACGGCTTCGGCGCGTACATGTCTGCTCTAATTGGACGCATCGACGGCGCGGTGAGAGTAGCAACGCACGGCGTTCCGGACATGTTTATAGAGCAGGCCTCACGCGCGCGTCAGCTTCGCGTTACGGGGCTGGACGCGGAGGGAATCGCGGAGCGTGTGCGCGCTCTCCACGGTACCGCGGCTGAGGCGGTGGCGGGGTGATCCGGCTCGGCGTCGTCGGGCACCGCGGCTATCCAGAGCTGCCCGCGATCCTGAAGTCACTGCTCGCGGCGGCGCACCGTGCGGGCGCTGAGCTGTACGCGGAGTCGGATCTGTTTGACCTGGCCCACGGTGCACGCAAGCTCCAGTCGCCCAACGACATCGATTTTGTCATATCGCTCGGCGGTGACGGCACGCTCCTGCGCGCCGTGCGCTTCCTTGCCGGCGCGCAAGTGCCCATCATGGGCGTCAATCTCGGCCGACTCGGTTTTCTAACGACGTGCGGGCCCAATGAAGTGGAGGCCGCGGTCCACGTACTCGCGTCCGGCGAGTACACCGTCGACGAACGGATGGCGTTGCGTGGTGAAGCACTGCCTGCCGGCACGGATGCCGGACTGCATCACGCGGGGAAGTGGCACGCGCTAAACGAGTTCGTGATGCACAAGGGCGGCTTCGCGCGCGTGCTGACGGTGCGCGTAACGGTCGATGGTGAGATGCTCGGCGTGTACACGGCCGATGGAATCGTTGTGGCGTCGCCGACAGGATCGACTGCATACAGCCTATCCGCGGGCGGTCCGCTCATCACTCCCTCACTCGACTCTATCATCATCACTCCGGTGTCCGCGCACACGCTCGCGATTCGGCCGATCGTGGTGCCGCCGAGCGTGGAGGTGATGCTGGAAGCGATCGACGGGCCGGACGAGGTGTTGGTCACGGTGGATGGGCAGGCCGGCGCGCGATTCGGCCGCGGCGATCGATTAATGGTTCGTCGCGCATCGCGGCCGGTATGTATCGTTCGGCTGAAGGGCGATAGCTTCTTCGACCGCCTTCGTGTCAAACTGGGCTGGGGAGGACTCCCGGCCAGAGATGAAACAAGAAAGTGCTGACTGAACTTCGCATTCGCAATTTCGCCATCATCGACTCCGTGACGCTTCCGCTCGAGCGCGGGCTGAACGTGTTGTCCGGCGAGACAGGAGCCGGTAAATCGATCGTCGTCGGAGCGCTTGGCCTGCTATTGGGCGAGCGCGGAAGCGCGGACCTCGTGCGACCCGGCGCGGAGCGCGCCAGCGTGGAAGGTGTATTCGATCTGGAAAACCGCGCCGAGCTGCTCAAGCTCGTTGACGAGCGCGGTATCGAAACCGAGGACGCAAGGGTGGTGCTCAAGCGCGAGATTGCAGCGACGGGCCGCGGCCGCGCGTGGATCAACGGAACGCCCGTCACTGCCACCGTGCTGGCGGAGATCGGACGCGCGCTGGTGAATCTTCACGGTCAGCATGAAGCGCAGACACTACTCAACGAAGAATCCCAGCGTCAGATCCTGGACGCGTATGCCGGCGCGGGAGACGCGTCGCGCAGTGTCGCGGACGCGTACGCGACGCTCGCTTCGGTGCGTCGCCGAATCGTGGAGCTGAGCAAGCGACACGCTGACGCTGAGCGCAGATCAGACTATTTGCGACACGTAGTACGCGAGATCGACGAAGCCAAGCTCGTCGCCGGCGAAGACGTGACGCTGGAGGATGAGGCGCGCGTGCTTGAGAACGCCGACGAGCTTCGCTCGCTCGCTGACGGCGTCGCGGCAATTCTGAATGATGACGAGAACGGCGCTCTCGCGCGACTCGCGGCCGCACAACGCTCGCTGGCACACATATCACGCATTGATGCGAGCGCCGGGAGGCTGCAGGAACTGTACGACACCGGCTTCTATGCGTTAGACGAGCTGGCCCGCGCGGCAGACGAGTACGCCAGTTCGGTGGAGCTGGATCCCGAACGGCTCGCTGAAGTGCGCACGCGGCGCGATCTCATCTTTCGGCTCAGCAAGAAGTACGGCGCAACGCTCGCCGATGTGGTCGCCATGGGTGAGCAATCGCGCGCCGAGCTGGACCTTGTCGATTCGGCGGAGTTCGACGTTGCTCAGTTGAGAAAGCAGGAGGACGACGCCGCGGCTCGGCTACTTGCCTCTGCTGAGCGCCTCACCGAGCTGCGCACAGCGGCCGGACTCGCAATCGCGAATGCAGTATCGGCGGTGCTACCGGACCTGGGGATGGGTAACGGGCGCTTCACGGTCGTGCTCGCGCCGCGCGCTGAGGTCGGCGCGGAGGGCGCGGAGAATGTTGAATTTCGGGTCACGCTCAACGTCGGCTACGATCCTCGACCGCTCGCTCGTGTTGCTTCTGGAGGCGAATTGTCGCGCGTCATGCTGGCGCTGAAGACGGTGCTGGCGTCCGTTGACGATGTTCCAACGCTCGTCTTCGATGAAGTCGACGCGGGGATTGGCGGTCGCGTCGGCCTCCAGGTCGGCGACACCATGCGCCGCGTGGCGCAGAATCACCAGGTGTTCGCGATCTCACACCTTCCGCAGATTGCCGCGCGCGCACATCATCACATCGTCGTTGCCAAAGCCGCAAAGGGCGGCGTCACTACCGCGGATATTGCCGTGCTCACGCCCAGCGCCAGAGTGGCGGAGATCGCGCGCATGTTGGGCGGCGATCCTGAAAGTAAGGCCAGCAGGGCACACGCACGCGAGCTGCTCCAGGCAGCCGCATCGTAGTACGGACTGCCCGAACTATACGACGCAATAGCGATACTACCGAACGGGTGCTACCGGCGCACTCGGCGGTACAGCCGAATCTGGATCTGGTCAATGATGAGCTTCGGGACATTCGCGCCGCGGATTGTCTCGCTGTGTAGATAGCTCACATCGAACGGGAAGGTGGAGCGGCCCGTCTGCACCGCGTGCGCGTTTGAGAATGCAACACCGCCGCCAACCCGTCTCTCCGTGAGCTCGGAACCGCTACTGAACTGGAGCGGATCGAACGTGAGTGCGCTCGTGCTCGACACGGTGGCCCCCGATACGGAGTAGCTGTCAGCGGGCTTGTGCCGATACAGGTACTGGCCGCCGACTGAGAGGAAGTCGTTGAATACCCAGCGCGGCAGTGCCTCGATCTCAGTAATGTTGCCGAGCTGGCGTTGAACCGTCTGACGCGCACTGATCGGAGCGAAGACCTCACCTGGCGCCGCATAGCGAATTATCGCGTCGGTCGAAGTCTGGCGCGTGTACCGTCCCACCACCGATGTCCAGAAATGGCTACCGAGGAGGACGTCCGTGTAGCCGCGAACCAGAACCGCGCTCTGGTGCGTTCCAGTGCCGATCTCGATCAGATTATCGGGGGAGGCAGTTTGCCCGGTTGGAAACCGGTAACCGGCCGCAACCGATACGCGCGCGTTCAGGCCCTGTGGCGTGAACTTGCTGCTGCCACGCGTGCGAAACGAATCGAACAGTGAGACCTTCGCCGCTACCTCCACATCGCCGAGGTGCGTGCGTACAATAGTTTTGAGCGGCTCCAGCTGTACGGCCAAAGCAGGATCGGTGAGCACGTTCTGCAGCTGGGCCGTTGTGATCGGCAGGGGAGCTCCAACGACTCCGCTGGCACTGACCGTTGGGACGCCTGAGCCCGTGATTCCGGCGAAAGAGTTGAGCGAAGTGCGATACCCTTGTGCCCGCGCGTCGACGGCACTCTGCAAGGCGCTGCCCCGCGACGGAATGAAAGCGCTCCCAGCGTAAAGTGAAGCGAGCGAGCGCCCGAACGTGTTGACACCCGTAACGAGAGCGGGCGCACCGGAGCACTGGCTTGTGCCCGCGCCAGTGCTCGCGCAGTATGCTTGCACGGCCGTGGCGGCGCGCAGCAGCTGTTGAGCGAACGCGGTGTCGGCGGAAAACGCCGCTCGGTCGCCCAGCGCCGGATTGGGTCCGACATTACCGCCTGCTCCGTTGGGATTGGCCGCGAAGAAAATGGTCGAGCTCGTGTGAACGATCGGCACCGTGGCCGTCACGGACAGCCAGCGCGAAATCCCGGCTTCCAGAGTGATGGGCACCCGGTTCACGCGATCGGTGATCTGTGCCGTGGTTCGCCCCAGCGAAACCGTGATCCCGGAATTGCCGCTGAGCGCCCTCAAGCTGTCCTGAAGCGGACGCAGGATCGAAAGCTGCCGGGCGCCCAGCGTGTCAAGCGTAAATGCGGCGCCAAGCGGGCGGAGTACGGCATCGGCACCGTTCGCAGCGGATGAAAAGCGTTGATCGTAGTACGCCCACTCACTCTGGATCTTGAGGCGGAGATTGCCCACGGGCGTGAGCGCTGCGTCCTCACCCAGTCCGGTGACGGCCTGCGCTCCAGCCTGCTCGGCTTTGAGTGATGCGACAGTGACGATGAGAGCAATGAGCAGACGGCGATAAAACATGCGCGAATAGTCCGGGTCGTTGTTGGCGTGCCGCGGGGACGTTAGCATTCCCGTTCCCCCTATGTCAACCAAACCGCGAGCTTCCGAGTGATCCCACCGCCGCGTATCCCGTGGCAGGTGACGGGAAATCACTGGGTCTCGCTTCCGTGCATTCACCCGGCCGACGGGTCGGTCCACGCGGTCGGGCTGGTTTCCCAGGCCTTGCGCGGGAGCGTAGAGTTCGCCGGTGCGGAGGGCTTTGGCGATGGCGAGGGTCCGCCGCTGCTCCGTTTGGCGCTGACGGTCGGGGACGCGCCTATCGAGCTTGGCGCCAGCCGAATGGCGTGGCAGCGAGTGTCGGAATGGCTCCCCACGTTCAATAGTACCATCGGCGATCTAATCATTCGTGCTACCGTGTTCGCGCCATACGGTCGCGGAGCGGATTTCCCTGGCTTTGTCTACGCAATTTCGCTAGAAAACCGCGGAGCGGCAGCTTTGGACACGGCGCTGTCCGCTGAAGGTACCCTTGGCCTTCGCCAGCACCGGGTGCGTACTCCGCGCCGCTTTACCGACGCACACCTGTGCAACGTGGTCGGAGACGTGGTCAGCGTTAGCGGCTCCGATGCCCACTCCCCGTTCGCGCTCGCGTTTGCCGGCGACGAGATGGCTGCGGTGGCGGGCGCGGAGCAAGAGGCGGCCATTCCCGGCAGGGCTGTCACCTGGTCACTCTCTCGCGCGGTCAGACTAGAGCCCGGTGCGCGGGTGGATATGGCGGTGTACATGGCCGCGGGGCCCGAGAGCGACGGTGCGACGGCGATGGTGGCGCGCATGCGCCAGCGTGGCTGGCGCGCTCTGGCCGACGAGACACGCGATGCCCTCGCGGCGCTGCAACAGACCACCGGAGTCGCCGCGGTGGATCGGTTGGTGAACAGAAACCTCGTTTTCGCGTATTTCTACTGTGCGGCGCGCGCGCTGGACGATGCGCGCTGGTACCTGGTGCGATCACGTGCCCCATGGAACGGGCATGCGCTCACGATCCGGGACTGGGATTCGCTCATGTGGCTCCTCCCCGCCACTCAGCTCGTCGACCCCGATCTC